>NZ_CAXUBY010000002.1:0-133120 GCF_964249515.1 Eubacterium sp. 3_1_31 | reverse complement strand
CAACAGTGTCACCATCAACGGCAAGTAATACTGATTTGTTATGGATATCCAATAATACGAAAGTAGCTACGGTGTCGGCAAGTGGAAGAGTAACGGCAAGAGGAAATGGCACGGCAATCATTACTGCAACCGCCAAAGATGGCTCCAAGAAAGCAGCCAAATGTACGATTACCGTAAAAACGCCGGTAAGTGCTGTAAAATTAAATGTGACAAGTAAGGCAATGAAACCTAAAGATGTATATTATTTATCTGCAACAGTGTCACCATCAACGGCAAGTAATACTGATTTGTTATGGATATCCAATAATACGAAAGTAGCTACGGTGTCGGCGAGTGGAAGAGTAACGGCAAGAGGAAATGGCACGGCAATCATTACCGCAACCGCCAAAGATGGTTCCAAGAAAGCAGCCAAATGTACGATTACCGTAAAAACGCCGGTATCTTCACTGAAACTAAATGTTCGTAGTAAAACCCTTAACCGTGGAAATACGTATACCTTAAAAGCTTCCATCTATCCATCAACCGCCAGCAATAAAAGCATAACGTGGAGTTCTAGTAATACGAAAGTTGCGAAAGTGGATAGCAAAGGGAAAGTCACAGCAGTAAATGGTGGAAGTGCCATCATAACGGCCAAAGCAAGCAATGGCATGGTGTATAAATGTAACGTATATGTTCGATATAAGATTACGTATTATCTCAATGGTGGGAAAAATGATAGTAAAAATCCAAGTGTTTATTATAATCAGAACATAACGCTGAAAAATCCGACAAGAAAAGGTTATAGCTTTGTGGGCTGGTATAGTGATTCGGCTTGTCGTAAGAAATATCCGAAAGTCACTACAAAATCGAAAGGCGATATTAAACGTTATGCGAAATGGGCGAAAATAAGCGTTGGGAAAGCAAGCACACCAAGTTTAACCAATCTAAAAGGGAAAAAGATGCAGGTCAAACTGCGGAAAGTAGCTCAGGCAAGTGGCTATCAAATTACGTATACAACTGATAAACGCTTTAAATCCAATGTAAAAAGTACGTATACGAGTGCTTTAACGAAAACGCTGACAGCTTTAAAAACGAAAAAGACCTATTATGTAAAGGTCAGAGCTTATAAATATGATTCTACGAAAGCTAAAGTGTATGGCAGCTATAGCAGTGTTAAAGCAATCCGTATAAAAAAGTAAGGGCTATCGGCATAAGAAAACAGAATGGAAAGTGATGCATGTGGATTCATCACTTTCTTTTTTTTATGATGGTTATTATTAAACCGTAGAAAAAATGGGGAATCTACTTTCATGTACGTCATCTTTATATTATAATGGTAGAGCTTAAACGTAGTATGTAAGGAGGAATCCCTATGAAGAAAATAGAACTGCTCGCACCAGCTGGTGATTTAGAGCGTTTAAAAATAGCAGTCTTATATGGCGCAGATGCCGTTTACTTAGGTGGGAAGCAGTTTTCTTTGCGTTCGCGTGCCAGCAATTTTGACCTTGCGGATATTGCAGAGGGTGTAAAATTTGCCCAGGCTCATGGTGCCCATGTACATGTGACGGTGAATATGCTGCCCCATGAAGAGGATATGGAAGGTTTAAAGGAATACCTCATGGAATTAGAACGTATTGGTGTCACTGCGATCATCGCCGCATCACCTACCATCATGATGTGTGCCAAGCAATATGCACCAAAACTGGAAGTACATGTATCGACACAACATTCCTCCACCAATGCCAGTGCAGCCAATTACTGGAAACGTAAAGGTATGGATCGTGTGGTATTAGCACGTGAATTGACGTTAAAGGAAATTCAAGAAACAGCTAAACATGCACAAGTGCCATTAGAAGTGTTCATACATGGCGGTATGTGTATTTCTTACTCCGGTCGATGTGTGTTAAGCAACAATATGACAGGCAGGGATGCCAATCGCGGTGGCTGTGCCCAAAGCTGTCGCTGGAAATATCGCTTATATGAAAAAGAGCGCCCACTGCATGATGAACAGGATTTGTTTTCGATGTCCAGCAAGGATTTGATGGCAGCTCGTTTTATTCCGGATCTCATACAGGCAGGAATTGCTAGCTTGAAAATAGAAGGACGTATGAAGAGTGCCTATTATATTGCGACGTTGATTAAAACCTATCGTTTATTAATCGATGAAGTATATGAAAAGGGAAACTTAAGCGAAGAACGTCTGTTGTGGTATTATCAAGAATTAGCAAAAGCAGAAAACCGCCCAACTGCGATAGGGTTTTATGAAGGACAACCTTTACCGCAAGCACAACTCTATGGGGTCAATGGAGCCGGTGTCACACAGGAATTCATTGCGTATGTCTTGGCTTATGATGCCGATACACAAATTGCGACCCTGGAAGTAAGAAATAATTTTAAGCCTTTTATTGAAGCCGAAGTATTCGGTCCCCACATTACCACCACTCGCTTTACATTTGCAGAGCTGTATGATAAAGATGGAAAGGCAATGGAAGTGGCAAAAACACCCATGCAAATTATTACTGCAAAGGTGCCTTGCGTAATGGAAAAAGATGCGATGATACGAAAAGTGATGAAAAAGGATCGCAGTGCCATATATTAAGCAATTTAGATCAGTTTCTTACCTAAAGAAGCTGATTTTTTTAGTTATTTGATAGCTGAATAAAATAAACGCCTATTCCTAACATAAGAGTGGTATAATAAAAGTACTATGGAATCCATACGAGGAGATATGAGCATGAGAAAGGCGAAGCAAGTAGAGCAACCATTAACAGGCGGTGTCATTGACTGTTGCAGTGATGAATATTTTACGATACTTCATGCAGATGATGCCTGGTATCATTTTATTGGCTATACCAAGGAAGAATTTGCGGATAAATTTCATAATCGCTTATTCTCCATTCTACTTGCAGAAGATAAACAGCTCCATCGTGAAATACGCAAGCAACTGTCTTATGGTGATGTCTTTATGTGCGAAAGTCAGTTGACATGCAAAGATAAAACGATAAAATGGGTGAGTATAAGTGCACAACTTACACATTCCAATGATCATACGACATCCTTTCATTGTATCTTTCATGATATCAGTCGTGAGAAGAAAAATGAGCAAGCTTTACAGCTGAGTGATAAACGTTTAGCTTTTTTGTTATCTTTGACACAGGATATCGTATTTGAATACGATGTAACGGCAAAAGAAATTTATTATTCTGAAAACTTTGAACGCAAGTTTGGTTATCAGATACCGGTAACAGGGTTTCCGAATTCTTTATTTGAAGCCAAGATTATTTATCAAGAAGATGTTTCCACTATACGAGATGCTTTCCAATCTATGTTTCATGGTAAAGATGCCATGCGCTGCGAATATCGCCTGAAATATCAAGATAAAGGTTATCGTTGGGTAGTTGCGCAGGCCAGAGCATTGCGTGATCAAAGTGGTAAGGTAATGAAAATCTTAGGGGTGATCAAGGATATCCATGAACAAAAGAATGAAATTTTGAAATCACGCAAAGAGGCGGCTTTAGATCCTTTAACCGGTTTATATAATCGCCGAGAATGTGTACGAAGAATTGAAGAATATATAAGCAAGCATGAACAATTGATGGCCTTTATATTGATTGATGTGGACGATTTTAAACTTGTGAATGACAGGTATGGACATACGATTGGCGATGAAACCTTATTCTTTTTAGGAGAAGCTTTACAAAAGCTGATTCGTAAAAAAGATACGGCAGCTCGCATCGGCGGAGATGAATTCGTTGTATGTCTCAATGCTATTCCTCATGAAGATGTGGTAATTACGAAAATCAAAGCTATCCAGCAGATGTTTAGCCATCATATGATGCAAAAATTGCACCATGAGGTCAATTGCAGCATTGGTGTAAGCTATTATCCAAAACATGGGAAAAGCTTTCATCAGCTGTTAGAGGCAGCGGATAGGGCAATGTATCAAGCGAAAAAAGAGGGAAAGAATCGTTATAGTGTGTATCAGTCCAAAAAAGAGCAGCATTCTTATGCCATCTTAAACCAACCATCTATTACAAAAACGTTTTTAGATGATGCCATGGTGCAGTTTATGGCAGATTTTGTTTTGGACGGTATGATTGGATGGTATGTAAAAGAAGGGTTCCCTTTTTACTATATTAATGACAACATGCTGAAACTTTTGGGTTATGAGGATGAAAAAACATATCGTGAGGCAGTTAATGGCCATTTTTTAGAAACGATTTTCGCCAAAGATCGATTTAAAACTGAACAAAGCATTCGTGAACAGCTGCAGACAAAGCAGGAGTTTTTGGTATCTTTTCGTATTTGCGATCGCTTCAATCAGGTTATTTGGATCAGTGGTAAGGGCAAACGAATCCATCACAGTGAAGAACAAGATGCGGTTTTTATGCTTTGTGTGAACATACAGAAACAAAAAGCATGTGAGAATCAGCTGAACCTATATCAGAGTTTTCGAGGCAGTGCTGTTTTTATTATCACTTTGGATGCAGCCTTCACATTGTGTTATGCCAATGCATCATTTTATGAGTTGTTAGAAATAACGCCTCAGCAAATGCAGGACACGTATCATATGCAATGGATTCGCATATTGCAGCAAGATGATAGGAAGCGGATAAAAAAGTTGTTACAAACAGCAAAAAAACAGGAAGAATCAACTATAAAATGTGAGTTTTCGGTTACGACTGGAAAAGGCAATCAAAAATGGCTGTTTTTAAGTGGTGCTTTGGAACAAGATGAACATCAGCAATGGCAGATGAAGGGCGTCATGTTGGATCATACAAGAGAGCATACGCTAATGGAGGCGTTGACACACAAGGAACTGGTTTATCGTACGGCTTTAGAGGAAGCGCAAATCTGTGTATGGGAATATGATATTGATAAGAAAATTATGTATATGAGCGAGAATGGTAAGGATCGTCATGCAATGCAGCCGATCACATGCAATATGCCGGAAGAATTGCGAAAGCAAAACCTAATTCATCCGGAAAGCTGGCCGACGCTTAAAGATATGTATGTACAGCTTGAAAATGGGGTTCCTTATATCCAAAGAGATATCCTTACCGCTAATAAAAACCATGATGGCTGGTGGTGGGAAAGGGTGACTTACACAACCATTTACGATCAGCATAAAAAAGCACGATATGCGGTAGCCGTTGGCGAAGATGTAACGAAACAAAAAACGGCGCAGGCATATTATCAGCATCAAATGCAGCGCCATATCGTTATTTCCGATGCCATGCTGTTACGTTTTCGTATGAATCTGACACAAGAGTGCATGATGGAAATAGAAGGCAAAATGGTAGACTCCTATGATACAGTAGAAAGTTTTGAAGATTTATTACAGCTGCACACACAGCATGTGGCTTTTGAGGAAGACCGTCTACGCTTTTTACATTTACTGAATATGGAAGCATTACAAAATGCATATGCCCAAGGGAAATCACTTATCAATTGTGAATACCGCTGCAAAGATGAAGATGGTCATTTGTTCTGGGTCAACAGTGTAGGTCGATTATTCATGGATGCCAAAAGTGGTGATTTATATTTACATGGTATTCTTGTGAACATTGATGATCGCAAAAAAATTGAATTGGCATTGAAGAAGAAACCGGAAATGGATGTATTTCCCAATGTATATAAAGAAAACACCTTCAAAGAAGTGTTAAAGGAAGCCTTAAAACTACCAAATCAAGCTCATGAAAAAGAAGCTTTCTTACTATTTGAAATCGATCATGAATCAGAATTTTCACGTATCGATATGGCCGGAGTTGAGCGTATTCAGGAAGAATTGGCAGCCTTGTTACTAACTGGTTTCGCATGCCGAAAAATCGTAGGACGCATGGAAGATGGAACATTTGCGTTATGGTTATGCAGTGAGGCTACCAAACAGGATATCTGTGCTATCGTTGAATATATTCGTAAGACGATTGGCATTCCTTATATGTTTTCTGATATGAACTTTAAGGTTACCTTATCTTGTGGCATTATCCTGCTGCATCAGCCAAAAACAAGTGATGAACTCTTTCATATTGCTTTTGATACCATTCATCAAGCCAAAGAAAAAGGTGGAAATTGTTATGTGCTAAAAGAAGTCGAACAACCTTTACCACAGCCTTTGACTATGCAGGAGCTATTCACAGGAGATAAGGCAAGTGAGGATATGCTCTTAAAAACACTGTATTCAATGAATCTGGAAAAGTCTTTTACTAGAGCGTTGTATCGTGCCGTTGAGCAACTCATGCGTTATTATGGCGGAGATCGCGCATATTTGATTGATTATAGCGATACTATGCAATTATATGAAGTACGCAAAGATGGTATGGATTCTATCAAAGAATTGAATGAATATATGCTACAGCCGAATTCTATTAATAATGCGAATTTAAAAGAATTGCTGTTTGGTGTACAGGTATTAGAGGATGTAGAAAGCTTAAAAGACCAAGATCCTAAGATATATGCATATTTAAAAGAATTACGCATTCATAGCAGCATGTTGGCATGTATGCAGGATAATGGAGTGATTATTGGTTATCTTGGCATCGACAATTATACGTGCCATAAGGAACATCCCGGTTTCTTACGGATGTTAAGTTATTATTTAAGCAATGAATTGGCGAAGATGAAACTGCAAAAGAAACAATTGTATATGCATTATCATGATTATCTAAGTGGTGCTTTAAATCGCGCAAGCTATCAGCAATACCGTCAGGAACTCATGGAAGAACGATTAATTTCATTGGGTGTAGTTTCATTGGATATCAATGGATTGCGGGATATTAATCATCTATACGGAAACGCTTATGGTGATGATATCATCCGTCGCATTGCACATGTAATGGAAAAGATATTTGTGAATGGCAATGTCTATCGTTTTACCGGGGATGAGTTTTTGGTGATCGTAGAAGATATGAGCAATGAGATGTTTACCAATCATGTTGTGAAATTGCAAAAACGTATGCAAAAGATTTGTGATGTATCCATCGGCTTTGTATGGAGTGATACGAATAAGCAGTTGGATGAGCTGATTGCCCATGCGGATGAGCAAAGACTGATCAATAAGCAATTTAATTACAGTTGTTTGCAAGGCGAACACACCAAACATAATACACATGTCTTAAAAGGCATTTTAAAAGAAATTAAGGAAGGCCGTTTCCAGGTGTATTTGCAGAAGAAAGTAAATTCACAAACCAATGCCATCATTGGTGGCGAGGCTTTGATTCGCTATCAGGATGCGGATGGAACGATCGTAGCGCCAAATCGCTTTATTCCGATGCTGGAAAAGTTAGGCATCATTCATTATATTGACTTCTTTGTGTTCCGGCAGGTTCATGAAATCTTATGTAAATGGGAAAAGGAAGGCAAAGCATGTGTGCCGATTTCTTTGAATTTTTCACGTGTGACATTATTGGAAGACAATTTGGCACAGCGGATGAGCAACATCAGTAAAAGCTATGCCTGCAAACGTGCATGGATCGAAATTGAAATTACAGAGAGCGTCGGTGATATTGAAAGAACGACCATGGAGAAGAAATGTAAAGAAATAAAAGAAGCAGGCTATCGTCTGTCTTTAGATGATTTTGGATCTAAATATAGTAATATTGCTTTTTTATCCAGTGTTAAGTTTAATGTATTGAAACTGGATAAGGGTTTAATGGATGATATCATCAGTAACCATAAAGCCAGAGCCATCATTTCCAGTATGGTGGAACTGTGTGCGGCTTTACAGATTGAGGTTGTGGCTGAAGGAGTTGAATATGCAGAACAGGTGGAAATATTAAAAACATTGGGTTGCTATCTGATTCAGGGATATTATTATGGTAAGCCGATACCTTCACAGGAATGGTAAGTCACATGCGGCATTGTTTCAAAGCTGTTCTGATTGAAATAATGCCTTTTCTAGCCGATTTTAAAAATATCAACAAGAAAAAAAGCAGAAATTTACATTTATTCTAAAACATGCTAAAATACAGAAGATTATTGATGAATCATAAAGTTAGATGAGGAGAGTACAGTATGAAATTGAGTAACAGTTTCTTTTATACCATCCGTGAAAATGCGAAGGATGAAGACAGTGTCAGTGGAAACTTACTGGTAAGAGCAGGAATGATCAAGAAAAGCTCTTCCGGTATTTATATGATCATGCCTATGGGAAAGCGCGTATTACAGAAGATTGAAACGATTGTACGTGAGGAAATGGACGCAACCGGTGCACAGGAGTTGTTGATGCCAGTACTGATTCCTGAAGAAGTATACGAAAAAAGCGGACGTAGAGAAGCCTTTGGGGCAAATATGTTTGCTTTGAAAGACCGTTACCAGAAACGTTATGTCATGGGGCCAACGCATGAAGAACTTTTCACCATAGCGGCAACCATGAAAGGAAGCTCTTATAAGGATTTCCCTTATAATCTATATCAGATTCAGACCAAATTTCGTGATGAAACAAGACCTCGTTATGGCTTAATTCGAGTGCGTGAATTTATCATGAAGGATGCATATTCCTTTGATGTGGATGAGGAAAGTATGCATATATCCTATATGAAGATGTTTCATGCGTATAAAAAGATCATGGAGCGTTTAGGCTTAACATATAAGATCGTTAAGGCAGATACCGGGGCAATGGGGGGAAGTTTGTCGGAGGAATTCCAGGCCATTACTCCAATCGGAGAAGATGTGGTTGTTGGCTGTGAGCATTGCGATTTCTCCAGTAATTTGGAAATTACGGAAGTTGTGGATCAAGCATCGGATGACACGGCAGAACTTCGTCAAATGGAAGTTGTCAAAACACCGGATGCCAAGACGATCGAAGAGGTAGCAGCCTTCTTTCAGAAAGCAGCTGATGACTTTGTAAAGACATTGATTTATAAGGTTGATGGTAAGACCTATGCCTTTTTGTTAAAGGGCACAAGAGAATTAAATGAAACCAAAGTCTTGAAGTTGTTACAGGCAAATGAAATGGAATTGGCCGATTTTGATGAAGTAGAACGTGTTACACATGCGAAGGTTGGTTTTGCCGGTCCGATTGGAATTGCATGTCCGATCATCATGGATCGTGAAGTTACGCATATGAAAAATTTTATTGTCGGCGCAAATCAGACAGACCACCATATCGTAAATGTGAACGTTCAAGATTTTGAAGTCTCTATGATTGCGGATATTGCACAGGTAAAAGAAGGTGACATCTGTCCGGTATGTGGACATCGTTTAACCTTTGCGAAAGGAATTGAGGTAGGAAATACCTTTAAACTCGGTACGAAATATGCGGAAAGTCTTGGCTTAGAATATCAGGATGAAACAAATAAGCTGCATCCGGTACAGATGGGCTGCTATGGCTTTGGCTTAGGAAGAGCAATGGCGGCAATTGTAGAACAGCACAATGACGCATCCGGTATCATCTGGCCTGCCAGTGTAGCGCCTTATCAAGTGGCGATCGTCGTTGTAGCCATCAAGGATGAAGAACAGATGCGTGTAGCAACCGCCTTGTATGAAGAGCTAAGTGCTGCTGGTATTGATGTCGTATTGGATGATCGAAAAGAGCGTCCAGGCGTAAAATTTAAGGACATGGAGCTGATCGGCATCCCTTATCGGATAACGGTAGGAAGAGGAGCTGTGGATGGCAAGGTGGAATTCCGCGCGCGTACAGCATCAGAAAACGAAGAATGGCTGATCAGTGAAACGAAAGCAAAGCTGATGGAAATAGTAAAGTAAGAAGAAGGTAAGAAAGTGGTATTGTTATTTTCATGAAAGAATTTACATTTTATGAAAATATTACAAAAAAACACTTTCTTATTTTTTCGCTTTATTGTATAATAGAGAACGATAGGGTTGATAAAACTTTATTTTCACAAAAGATAAAAGGTTGAAAGGAGCAGATTATGAAAGAAACATTATATTTAAATAACGATTTGGCGATTGTCAATTTCAGCGCCGGATATGCTACCACTGGAGATCAGCTTTTAAATTCCAGTACCTTCAGTAACTATGTACACAATTTTATTGATTATCTGAAAGAGAACAATGAAGACTTATATTATTATGCCGTAGGCGGAAAGACAGCACGCGAGGCAACCGTTGATCTTTTGCGTCTGTTCCGTATGATGCGTATCTTTAAAATTGATGAAATTGAATCTTCCTATCTGAATGATAAAGGACGATTATTAGAATTTTTAGAAGAAATGTATAATTTCTGGAAGAAGCATCAGCGTTTTTCCGTTGTTACGGCGGGAACAGCAAGTGCTTTGCAGGATATCAGCTTTGTGACGGCGGACTCAAATTTCAATAATATGGTATTGACATTATATCGTAATTTAGAAGAATCTTTAATGGGGAGAAAAAACCGCGTATATCGGCAAATGCAGGCCGGAACCAATGCAGCGATTGCGGTAAGTGTAAAACAGCCGAAGTTATCAAATACGTATGATGCCTTAAAAGATATTCCATTCATTACTTCCATCATGCTGCGCACACCGATGATCTTACATCCAAAATCAAACAAGCGTACCGGTATGTTTACGGAAACAGACGTAAATCCAATTACGTATTTTACTGGCAGTGATGAAGAATGGTTCTGCTTCCCATGCAAGATCGGAACTTTATTAGCCTTTGTATACTTTCATCGTGATTTTATCTCCAGTGCTGTTTCATTAGGAAATTTATTTGAGTTGGCTACGGAAGATGAATGCCGTAAAAAACCAGATCTGATCTGTCTGTTTGGTAATCAAGATGATAAAAATGAAACAGTCTTCCATTATGATGCAACTGATGATATCTGGGTCGGAAGCTTAACTTATGATGAAAAGATTGAATATTTCGGCTATATGAAAAAAATGTGTCTGACGCTGCACAATTTAAGAAAGATGCAGCATGGCTGGCTGCCAATCCATGGTGCCTTCGTTAATATTACCTTACACAATGGCAAACGCAAGGGAATTATGCTGATGGGGGATTCTGGCGCAGGTAAGTCAGAATCAATTGAAGCCTTAAAGATTGCAGGTAAAGATGTTATCAAAGATATTGAAGTTGTCTTTGATGATATGGGAACCATTCATATCGAGGATGGCGTTCCATATGGACAAGGTACGGAAATCGGTGCCTTCATTCGCTTGGATGATCTAGATCCGGGTACACCATATCGTGATATGGATCGCTCAATCTTTATGAATCCGGAGTCTAGCAATAATGCGCGTGTCATTACACCGGCAGCACCATATGAAGTTGTCGCAATGAATCATAAGATTGATTTATTCGCCTATGCCAATAATTATGATAATGAATCCGGATTGCATCGCTTTGAGAATCTGGAAGATGCCAAAGCAACCTGTAAGGAAGGAAAGCGTATGGCGAAGGGAACGACACAGGAAGTCGGTATTTCTACCACATACTTTGCAAATCCATTTGGACCAATGCAACAACAGGATGTTTGTGATCCATTGATTGATGAGGTTTTTACGGCACTGCGTGATAATGGGGTGTTTGTTGGTGAAATTTATACTCATTTAGGTCTTGATAAAGAAAACCGTGATGGTATTAATTTGGCTGCAAAAGAGTTGTTAGATTTTATTGAAAAGGACTAATGCATAAAACAGGAAGAGGACATGATCTGAATTGATTGTGTCTTTTTTTGGGTCGGTATCTTCTGCTTTTGGTGGCTGTTGATTATCCTTGCATACGTGAATTGCTGTGTTCATTTAATTGATGAATGTGTTCGCGATATAAGTACAATTTTTAATAAATGTATCTATTTTGTAGAAAAGCATCTTTTCATGAAGAGAAAAACATAGTACAATAAAATTATCGATAACGGAGGTAAAGCGGGCGATATGAAAATTGCGAAAATTGAAGATGCGAAACGTGTCTTAGAACCAATCATCAGTAAAACACCATTGGTGCATGCGACAAAGATTCATGATAATTTATGGATCAAGGCCGAAAATTTACAGGGCACAGGAGCGTTTAAGCTGCGGGGTGCCTATTATAAGCTTTCGAATTTGAATGAGGAAGAAAAGGCGAAAGGGGTCATCGCGGCAAGTGCTGGTAATCATGCACAAGGGGTTGCGTATTCTTGTAAGAAAATGGGCATTCAGGGAACGATCGTAATGCCGAAAACAGCACCTCTTTCCAAGATAGAAGCTACAAAGGCATATGGCGTCAAGGTAGAATTGCAAGGAGATACCTTTAACGATGCCTATGCATATGCGAAGAATCTGCAGGAAATTACCGGAGCTGTTTTTATTGAACCATTTAATGATGAAGATGTGATTACCGGCCAGGGAACCATCGGTATGGAAATCATAGAAAAAATGCCGGATGTGGATACAGTCATCGTACCGATTGGCGGCGGCGGCTTGATTAGTGGCATTGCGTATGCTATCAAAACCTTGCGTCCACATTGCCGTATTGTCGGTGTACAATCAGAAAAAGCAGCGAGCATGAAAACATCCTTAAAGGAACAGAAGATCATGACCTTAAAAGAGGTCAGTACGATTGCGGATGGAATTGCCGTAAAAACACCGGGAACATTGACCTATGCATTGTGTAAAGAGTATGTAGATGAAGTAGTAACGGTAAGTGAAGAAGAAATTGCGGCAGCCATCCTTGTTTTATTGGAAAAAATGAAGATGGTAGCAGAAGGAGCTGGTGCCGTCAGTGTGGCAGCAGCCATGTTTGGAAAAGTTGATCTTATTCATCGTAAATGCGTTGCTGTGTTAAGCGGAGGAAATATTGATGTAAACTTGCTGTCCAAGATCATTGACCTTGGATTGATCAAAACAGGACGCAAGGCGGTGATCAATATGAATGTTACCGATAAACCGGGAAATTTATCACGCATGATCGAATTGATTTCACGTACCGGAGCCAATATTATTTCTGTAAACCATAATCGTATTCAGAATGGTATCTTATTTAATCAGTGTCGTGTTGGGGTGGTAATTGAGACAAACAATCAGGCACATATTGAAGAAGTGCTGGATATTTTGGAAGAAAATGGCTATCATCCACATATGGTGGAACATGTTTAAGATCCTAATTGATGGAGATGGATGCCCTGTGATTGAAGAAACGCTTATGATCGCAGAGCATTTTTCTATACCGGTCATATTGGTGTGTGACAGCTCACATAGCTTTATGCATGATGCTTGTGAAGTGGTGATTACCGATAAAGGAAAGGATCGCGCGGATTTCGTTATCTTGCAAAAAGTAAAAAAAGATGATATTGTAATAACTCAAGACTATGGCTTAGCCGCACTGGTCCTCAGCAGACAGGCACATGCCTTATCACAAAACGGTTTGCGCTTTCGTGATAACAACATGCTGTCTTTGCTGAATCAGCGAAGTGACGCAGCGAATATACGCCGTCAAAGAAAACGCTATGGTCATATGAAAAAGCGTACACCGCAAGATGATAAAGCCTTTTTAAAAGCTTTATATGCTGTTGTATGTGAGTTATTGGAGTGATAAATTGAATACACATAAAAAAATCCCCTATGACATTATGATGGTGCAATTGAAACAAATGTCAAAGGAAGAACTGCAACGTCATTTACAGTTATTAGGCTGCGACTGGAGTTATGAAGCAATTTATGAAAGCCTGAAAAAAACGTTCAATGATCTGCAAGTGGCGGATGCCATATTTGATAGCTGTATCATACAAGACGACAATAGCCCATATCCCAAAGATTTCATAGATGAGGCTGTGTTAGAAATTGCTCGACGCGAAACGTTTTCGTTCATTCATTATGGGATAGTATCCCGTGATTTTGTACAGGCTATGCAACTATCAGATGATCAGCAAAGAGTGGATGCACTGGAAATGAACTTTCGCAAGGTGCTGAAACTGGCCAAAACCTTTTCCTTGGATAGTCTTGAAGGTATCGTTTATCAGGTAAATGATGGTGTTGATATCATAAGCATGCTGGCGGAAATGCTAGATACCATGCAGCAATTGGCAAGACAAGAAAAACCATATGCCAAACGCATCGTCGCTTTTGTGGATAAATATTTACAAATTTTCACGAAAACGAATACCTTCACCAAAGTCATGCTACAATATGAACAGGCGCAAGCCTATCTTACATTTAACTCCGTGAAGGGAGAACAGCTGTTTTTAAAGTTATTAAAGACGCACAGTGATCCTACGGATGTCATCTTGCATTATGGCTTGGCTTATTTAGATGATGATGAAGAAAAAACGCGCAAGATCTTTTTACGCTATCAAAATAAGTTGGATAAAAAGAGTGAATCTTACGATATCATCATGGACATTTTGCAGGATTTAGAAAGGAGGTCTTCATGAAGCGCAATATCGTACAGCGTCATGCCATCTTTTTTACGCTGTTAGTGCTATGCTTTTTGATTGTTCCTGCGATACGTGAATCTTATGCACAGGATAGAATGAATAAAAAAGAAGCCCAGCGTCAGCAAAAATTGATGGAAGAGTATCAAAAACAGCAAAAACAAAAGCTTGCGAAAGAAAAACAGCAAAAACAAAAGGCGGCAAAGTTTAAAGTGATGCTAGATGCCGGTCATGGCGGATATGATGCGGGGAGCGAAAGTAAACAAGGGAAAAAAGAGAAAGATATCACCTTATCCATTACCTTAAAGACAGGAGAATTGTTAAAGCAGGAAGGGGTACAGGTGTTGTATACAAGAGAAAGTGATACAATCTCATGGAAAAGTAATAATGTAGATGATTTAAATACCCGCAGTCACATGGCGAATGCCAGTCAAGCGGATATATTTGTTTCCATACATACCAATTATAGTGATGAAGCAAAGGATAAGACAGCGGGCAGTGAGGTATGGTACAGTACCCGTCAATCAGGCAGTAAGAAAATCGCTGAGCATATGGAACTTGCTTTACGTACGGATGGCTATACCAAAAGCCGTGGATTGCGGGATGATAGGGAATCTTTTTTATCACTGTTGTATTATAATCAAATTCCTAGTATTCTGGTGGAAACCGGGTTTATCTCCAATCCCAAGGATGTTTCCATATTAAGTGATGCGAAAGGACAAGAGCGAATTGCACAGGCCATCAGTACAGGTGTTTTAAAAGCACTCGGATTAAAAAATTAAAGGATTTCAGTTTTCAAGTTTCATAAAAAAGTGTATACTATAACTTAAACAGGAGGTATATGTATGTTTCATAACAATGATGAATTAAATTTTGAAACCGAATATCATGTCACAACCATACAACAACATGCGATAAAAACATTTGCGTGGATGGGACTTGGCTTATTGATTACGGCTTTGGTAGCATTTGGCATGGTAACAACGAACATGACTTTGCGCTTATATGTATCTTATCCAATAGCGCCTATGTTGTTGTTATTTGCGCAGCTTGGTGTAGCCGTTGCTTTCGCGGCACGTTTGGCGAAAATGAAAGCAGCGACGGCACGCATTCTTTTTGTGGCATATTCCATCTTAATGGGAGTCACTTTTTCCACACTGGCTTTTGTCTATGACTTAGGTTCTATCGGTATTGCCTTTGGGATTACGGCTGTATATTTTGGCTGTTTGGTCATTATCGGCTATACGACAAAGATGAACCTATTGCGCTTTGGGCCAATCTTGATGGGTGGTTTATTAACGTTGATTATCGTAGAAGTTGTGATGACATTGTTGGGTATGGATATTACGACACGCGGCTTTACAGCAATTGGCTTATTATTATTCACCGGTATAACAGCATATGATACACAGAAAATGAAGGCGTTGTATCATAGCTATGAAGGTGATGAAAGTATGCTGAGCAAGTTGTCAATTTATTCAGCTTTTGATTTATATCTGGACTTCATTAACATCTTCTTATATATCTTACGCTTTGTAGGAAATAGAGATTAAGCACTTTAAGACATAGCTGTTTCAGGCTATGCCTTTTTTTTATCTTTTTTCATGATAAGAAAAAAAGGATGTACCAAAGCGGACATCCAACATTATTTCGTTTCTTCTTTTTTCACGCGGTGATATTCATCACTTGCTAAATTTACTTCATGGTCAAAGCTTCTTTCGTTGAAGGCATCTTTTCCATGATCACATAATGGACAACGATAATCATCAGCTTCTTTTAAGAAGTCGTCACCATCATATACATAGCCACAAATTCCACAAATATATGTTGTTACAGCCATCTGCCAACCTCCTTTTCTTTCCTTGGTTTTAAGTATAACATATTTGCTTAAATGTGTCATTTAACTTGCTTTTTAATAACGAAAATCACATAAATGTCACATTTAATTTCATATTTTATCATTCTTGTGTTATGATGAGTAAAAGAAGGTGAGGTTATGAAGAAGTTATGGTCTTTTGTTTTATTACTTTGTTTGTTTCTGGGAAATATACAGCTTTTAACAGCAAAGCAAATCGATAGTCCAAAACAGGGGGGGAATAATTATCATGCGATTGATTATGTAGTACAAAAGCCGAATAACAGCAGACAATTATATCGCTCTGCGCTGCCTACATCCTACGATAATCGAAAACAACACCATGTTACACCGATTAAGGATCAAAATCCATACGGAGATTGTTGGGCATTTACAACCATGGCAGCCGCTGAAACAAATCTGTTAAAAAGTGGAATTGTAAATAATCCAAATGCCGTTGATTTATCAGAACTGCAATTTGCGTATCGTTTTTATAACCGCTTAAATGATCCATTGGGCAATACCGCAGGGGATACCAATGATCCGACATCAACCGGTAAACTAGGTTTTTTAGATAATGGAGGTAATAACTGGACAAGTGCTTTTGCCTTATCACAGTGGATCAGTCCCACAGATGAAGATAATGCACCTTATACACATAATGAGACAACGATGTTAGCAGGTATTAAAAAAGCAAATGCCTATCAACCTTCCTATATCATGAAAGATGCTGTTTTCTTGCCCGATGATGATATTACCTCTATCAAACAGGCCATTCTTGATTATGGCAGTGTATCGGCTGGTATAGCCGTTCAAAAGATGTCGGTATATGCCAAATATTTCTATGATGGCAGCAAACGCTTTGATCATGCGGTGACTATTGTTGGCTATGATGATACAATTTCGAAAAACAAGTTTTCCATAAAACCGCAACATGATGGAGCATGGATCGTTAAGAACAGCTGGGGTACACATGCCAATGATGCAGGCTATTTCTATCTGTCATATGATCAGCCAGTCAATGCTGTAGTAGCTTATCAGTATATGGCGAAAGATACCTATGAAAATAATTATTTCTATGATGGTTCCGCAGCTCTTTCAGAATATACCGCCGGCGGTGAAGTGACAGTTGCCAATGTGTTTAAGGCACAGAAAGGTACGAGTACTTCACCTGAATATGTTGAGGCTGTTTCCATTGCTTTTTCAGGAGCAGATACAGATTATGAGGTAGAAGTATATACCAACCTGAAAGACAAACAAGATCCTTACAGTGGCAGCAAAGCTTTATCGATGCCGGTGAAAGGTTATCGCAAATATGCTGGTATTTACACGATACCGCTTACGCATCATGTCTGTGTAAAACCACATACTTATTATGCCGTTGTTGTGACATGTAAGAATCATTACGGGGATACGACTGGTTTGTATGTGGCTGAAAACAAAAATTATGGATGGATCAATTTCAAAGAACAGATTCAATCAGATCAAAGCTTTCTCTATGTCCATCATGACTGGTATGATATGGCAAATATCAACGCATGTTTTCGTGTGAAAGCATTTACGATGCAGCATCATGATGATATAGCAAAGGCAAAAGTCAAATTATCTGCAACCTCTTATATTTACGATGGGAAACCACATTCTCCATCACTTACTCTAACGTATGGAACAACCACCTTGCGAAATGGTAAAGATTATAAATTGACCTATCACAATAATGTGAAATCCGGTACGGCTTCTGTTCACATTGAGGGTTTAAATGCTTATGCTGGCAGTAAGGATGTCACTTATAAGATCTTACGGCGGGCAATCTATGCAAAAAGCATCCATGTGGATGCCATACCGTCTAAAACTTATACAGGCTGTGCGCAAAAACCATTACCACTTTTAAAATATGGAACGACGACATTAAAAAACGGTATTGATTTTACCTTATCGTATAAGAATAACAGCAATGCCGGTACGGCACAGTTGATTATCAAAGGGAAAGGGAATTATGGCGGCTGTCTTACAAAAAGTTTTATTATTCATAAACGCAATCTGACATCCGTAAGTAATAAGCCATTAGCAACACGGACTTATACAGGCTCTGCCCAAAAACCATTGCCTTTATTGAATTATGGCTCTGTGACTTTAAAAAACGGAAGAGATTATACCCTTTCTTATGCTCATAATGTTAATTCTGGAATAGCTAAAGTCATCGTAAAGGGAAAAGGCAATTATACAGGAAGTATGACAAAGACTTTTAAAATTAAAAAACGTGATATTGCGACAGTGAGCATGAACAAGCTAAGCAATCAAAGCTATAGTGGAAAAGCAATTCAGCCAAACGTGACATTAACGTATGGCAAAACAGTATTAAAGAAGAATAGGGATTATACGATTCAATATGGAACAAATAAAAAATGTGGAAAAGCTACCTTAAAGATTATTGGAAAAGGCGGTTATGGTGGCAGTATGTGTAAAACCTTTACCATTGTTCCCAAACAGCCGCTTAAACTGCATCTCACCACGAGCAAACACAAAGCTATCAATGTATCTTATAAAAAGGCTGTTGGAGCCAGTGGTGTTCAGATTGCTTATTGTGCAAAAGGCAGTAATCATTGGAACTATAACCAAACAAGCAGGAATTGTTATCAACTGCATACACTTAGCAGTGGTAAACAATATCAGATTAAGGTGCGCAGTTATGTAACAATAGCAAACGTGCGTCATTATGGCAGCTGGGGCAAAGTACAGCTAGTCAAGATCAAATAATCAAATACGAGAAAAAAGAAATCCATGAGGTATAGGAGTCTATCTGAATACCTGTCAGGATTTCTTTTTCTTTTATTCAATGCCAAGATAATTTGCGATATTGGCATCTTTATCAATAAATGGTTTGATTGTTTTTGTCTTGCTGGAAAGAATCACCGTTAAGCCCGGGCCATGTCCACTGGTAAAGGAATCGGAATGAACAACAACACCAATGGTGATGGCACCTTCCAGATAATGAGGTCCGTGATGATTATCATGATCTAAAACAGCAACGATATCGCCAAAACGCAAGTCATTGATGTGATAGGTTTCGTTGGCTTTTTTATCCTGTGTCATGATGTCATAATCCCCTAACATGGTTGTCGCACTGCCTAAGCCACTTCCCATCAAATGCGCAGGAACAATGGTTGTAACACCGATTTCTATGCTATCTTCATGTTCTTTGATGTTTAACTTTTCCAATAAAGAAGGATCAATATTCATCACATGAATTTCCTCATGATCTAACAGCTTTAACCCCTGTCCGCATGCTTTGATATGCACCTTATCCTCACAGGTCATTAAATCTAATGTTTCTTCATCAAAATAGACCATGACATGATCGATACCGCCATGCTTACCTGTAACATAGCCGATTCTACCTTTGGCATCTCCGCTGATGATACGAGCTTGATTACCGATACAGGCAAATGCCTGCAAAGCATTATTTTCTCTTTCCACCGGATTTTTTAAGCTTACACCTGGTTCTACATGATCGCCGGCAATACCCATACAGGAATCTTTGATTTTATAATTGTAAACGATGCCGCCGGTCGCCATCGGTATACGTCCAAAACCATCATAGCCGACACGGTAAGCATTTCCCGCCATGCTTGGATGGTCAACACTGCCTTGTACGCTCATAACGACAAGACGATCTTTATTCATTTTCATACTTCATACCTCCGCTGTACATCATTATAGCATTTTTAAACAAAAAAGTAAGGGAAAAGCCTTCATAAAACAAAGTGTTTTACGTAAGATATGTTATAATCATACATACAGGAGTGATGACATGCATAGATGCAAAACAAGAACCTGCCCACCGGTTTTCATAGACAAAGCAACCTATGACAACCTACAAAATAAAATTTTAACACCCACATTTTTAAATGGTTGTAGACAAGCGCAGGAAGCCATTTTACAAAAGTCGTATATGGTCGATCGGCGACTGTTTCAAGAATCTTTTTCAATACCGATGAAACGTAATTTATTTGGCCTTTTGGCAATACCGGTTGAGGTGAATCAGATTTCATGTACCTTTTTAATAGATACGGGGGCACAAATCAGTGGGCTGAGATCGACTTGCGTAAAAAAAGTTGAAGCCATACCTGCCACCGGACGAATCGGAATCGGCAGTATTGGCGGAAAAGAGAAAGCTTTAAGTGGCTGCATCGTGAAACAACTGCGTATGGGCGCTTTGCAATATCATCATATGCCGATGGTCATACTGGATGAGAAAGACTTTGCCATGCGTTTTGGAAACATCGATCTGATGGGATTTGATGGTATTATCGGCTGGGATGTTTTATCACAGCTTGATTTTGAAATGGATGATATTGCGAAACAGTTTAAAGTCGTTAAAAATAAGTTCCGTTTTCCTTGTCGTAATATGATCATGGGGAGTTTTCCGGTTTTTTTATGTCAGAAGAAGAATCAAGAAATTGCCCTTTTCGGCTTTGATAGTGGTTCTAAAGTGAGCTGGCTTTCTGATCAGTTCATCGAAAAGGAACAGCTGCAAATCATCTGTGAAGGCCATGCTATGGGCTTTGGGGTGCATGGATTTGAAAAACTCCCAATGAAAATTGTGGAACAGCTACAGGTGACCTTAGATCGTGGTGCTATCACTTTAAAGGATACGATGAGTGGGCGCTGTGATTTATTTAACGGCTTTACTTTTGATGGGGTATTTGGCAATGAAATCTTTAAAGGCAGAAGGATTCGCCTAATCAATAGTAAACAGGTTGTTCTGCTTGTATAGGCAGTTGTAATTTATCATTATTTATTGTATAGTAGGTAAGAAAAATGAGTAAGAAAGGACGAATTGATTATGTTATTACATGGTAAAATTGTGATGGAAAATGGTGCGGAGATTCCTTTTGAATTATATCCGGATGATGCACCTATCACTGTCGAAAACTTTGTGAAATTGATGAAAGAAGGTTATTATGATGGGAAGACATTCCATCGTGTCATTAAAAACTTCGTATCACAGGGAGGCTGCCCTTATGGAAATGGTACAGGGGATTTAGGATATACGATTCCTTGTGAAACAGCAAATAATCCTCACCGTCATGAAGAAGGAAGCTTGTCCATGGCACATCGTGGTAAAGATACCGGTTGTTGTCAGTTCTTCATCTGTCATTGCCCACAGCCACATTTAGATGGTGTGCATACCGTATTTGGTAAAGTGACAGATAATATGGGCGCAGTACGTCAAATGCGCAATGGCGATGTCATGAAGCAGGTTGTTTTATTGGAGGAAAACTAAACGATGGAAGATGTGAAACGTCTTGGGTTTCCACTGTTGATCATCGTTTTATCCGCATTTCTTTCCCGCTTGTTGGAAACCTATCTGCATGGAAGCTTTGTGCATACCTTAATGGTTATCCTCATTGTCAGTGCCTTATTCCTCTTTGGTGTTTCCTTAAATAAGAGCCGTAAGAAACGCAGCAATGCCGTGTTTAAAAAAGTTGTGGCAATCCTTGTGGTGATTTTGATGCTTTTTATGCAATTGGGGTATTTTACTTTGCCAATTATGCAAAATGTATTCACTTTGATTGGAATTGATGCCTTTTATATGAACATGCTATATATTTTCTGCGGCTATCTATTCGTGGATTAAAGGAGGAGCAAGATGTTTTTCTTAAAATTCGATAAAACGATGGAAGAGGTTAAACAGGCATTGGATGAGCATCAGGATATAGTCTTAGTCGACGTCAGAGAAGCGGATGAATATGCATCGGGTCATCTTCCTCAGGCAATCAACATGCCATTGAGCCGATTTCATGAAAGCTATACAATGCTGCCTAAAGAGAAGCCATTGTATGTATATTGCCGCAGCGGACAGCGCTCACGTACGGCAGTGAAAAGACTAAAGGATGCAGGCTATGCCAATGCTTATAATATCGGCGGAATCATCCACTGGCCTTATGATACAGAAAGCAGGTAATGATATGTTTCATACAAACGTAAGATGTCCGCATTGCGGGCATGAATTCACCTATTCTATCTTTCGCTTTAATTCCACCGTATGTTGTGAAAAGTGTCAGAAGAAAATTTATATTGAAACCAAAACAAGCATGTACATGATTTTGTTTGTCGTGTTTCTTTTAGCAAGTGATTATATAAAAGCTTTTTTACATACGATATTACCAAATCAGGCAGCATTTCTCTATTTTGGTTTGATGTTTTTCATCATACTGATCAGCTTGTTGTTGGTCATGTTTGTACTGATTAAACTATTCGGCTTTACAAGCGTTTATCGCATCCGTGATGATGTGTACTATCGTGAGGCTGTTCAGCGTGCAAATGATCGAAAAAAAGGGAAAAAGAAATAAGCAAAAAAAGTGTTAAGCCTTGATGATGCAAGGCTTTTCTTATGGCTGTTAGAATATATAAGTCCTTTTTTATGAGAAATCTCATGGTATACTTAATATGTATAATGATATAAGAAAATACAGCACGATAAACAAAAAAATCCATATGATTCTTTTTATATGAAATATTTACCTGTTATCTTAATATTTTATATATTTTTTATTGCATACTATAGCTATGAGATGGGAGCAAGATGATGTCCAGCATGCCTTGACAGATAAGCAAGAAGATACCACCTTAAATGATATGGCAGATGCTCTTTTGCACGCAATACGTTATAATCAGGCAAAAGTGTTTCCGGATGTTGTGTGTCGTATTCAAAAAGAGGCGGAAACAAATGAAATTCTGGCGATACGTAAAATATTGGTGAAGCTTTTTCATATTCTGCAGAATAAAATGAACCAGTGTGAGGATATGAAGGATTATGTGACATTGCTAAGTGAGAAAATCGATGGTATCTCTTATGATAATCCCACGCAGGATGAGGCAACCTACATTCGTTATGAAGTTAAGCATGTAATCCATGCCATTATCAAATCACACAGTAAATCAATGAACAAGATTGTTTTGGATGCGTATACTTATATCGGTAAGAATTACCACCGTTCTATCGGGTTAAATGATTTAGCGAACTAATTAGATTTAACTCCTCAATATATCAGCTCTCTTTTATCGCAACATACAAAAAATAGTTTTACCAATATCTTAGCAGAGTATCGCGTTGAAAAGGCAAAGCAATTATTATTAAACAATCGCAAGATCAAAGAGGTTTCCAGTTTGGTAGGTTTTCAGAATCAAAATTATTTTGCGAAAACCTTTAAAAAAGTAACAGGCTATACACCTAAAGAATACAAACAGATGCATGTGATGAAAGATATATAAATGGCTGTTTTCATTTTGTATTTATGTTGTAAGAAGTATGGGGGTTAGCATATGCATGAAGGATTGTATGGATAAATAAGAAAATTTAAAAAGCGTTTAGAAGCAAGGAAAGAAGCCATCTGTATACGGGTCGGCTTTTTTTAATTGCGAAAAAAAGATAACCAAAGAATTGTTATATTTTATCGGTGATTTACCGGAATTTTATTTACGTTTTCTTTTTTATGGTTAGTGAAAAAGTGCTTTTTTATTTATATTGCTCTGTTTTTTAGAATTTATTGTCAATTTATTGACACTGGTTATCTTTTTCTATATTCTGTAAGTAGGAATTAAATAAGGTGTTTTATTCATAATAAAAATAACCTATATATCTACATAAATATTTGTATCCGGATAATGAAAGGTATTTATGAATAAAATGCGAGGTTATAAAATGTGATTATCGCTGTTTAATTAGCAATATTTACAAGGTTGTATTTGTACTTCATAATAAAACCCATACATGGGCTTTATCATATAGGTGTTTATGACATAAGGGCACATCACATCAAATAGTTTTAATAACAGAGAATAATGATTAGGAGGAAAACATGAAAAGGAAAAGTAGGAAGGTATTGGTCGCAACAGTTGCGACTGTTTCTATGCTGGGAGGAGAAATCGCATCCGGCATCTCTTTAAGAGCGTTTGAAAATGTAGCGGTTTTCGATATGAATACGATTGAAAACAGAACCGGAAGTATCACGGTCAACAAGCAGACAAAGGATAAGCAACCTTTAGCAGGGGCAACCTTTGCCATCTATAAGGTTATGAGCTTCACTCCTTCAACGGCAGATGCTTCTGCTAAATATGAACCAACCACGGATTTTGCGCAAGCATTACAGGGGATTAAGGCGGATGAACTAGGGACATATTCCGCTACAGAAATGGAAAAGCTTATTACGACCTTGACGGCAACAGCCAATACCGCAGATGTAAAAGCTACTGCAAGCATGACAACCCCTGCATCCGGTACGGTCACCTTTGAAAATCTTGACCTGGGATATTATCTGGTAGTAGAGACTTCTGCACCGGATGGATATGTGGCAGGAAAGCCATTTTTGATTGCCGTGCCTTCCAGTGATAACTATACGGATGAGAATGCAGCAGGTACAAAATGGGTCTATGATGTAACTGCGACACCTAAAAATGAGAAAGTGACGATACATAAGGAACTCACAGCAGAAAGTGATGGTTCGGTAGCAATTGGAGATTTTGTACAATATCAGATAACGACGCTGATGCCAAGCTATACCGATGACTATTTTGAAGGTGAGAATAAAGTAGTTTTCGAAATTCAGGATACGATGGATGATGGCTTAGCAATACAAAATGATAGCGAACATGCAATTACGGTAAAGGTGAATGATGCTGTCATAGAAGCATCCGATACGACCTATGCCATAACAGCAGCAAATGTAAGCAAAGAGACAGCAGATTTTAAGATCGTGTTCACAAAGGCCTTCCTAAAGGCGCATAAAGGAGAAAAGGTAGCAGTAACCTATTATGCGAAAGTAACGGAGAAAGCCATACAGGGAAATGCCGGAAATGAAAATGCGGCAGTGATCGTATATAATCATAAGCCAAATGCCACCACAACAAGTGAAAAAGAAACAGCTTATGTATATAGCTTTGGGATCAATGTGAAGAAATTTACGAAAGAAGGTACACCACAAGTTTTGCAAGGTGCTAAATTCGTCTTATTAGAGAAAGATGGCAAAACACAGATCGGGGAAGAAAAGAGCACAAATGCAGATGGTGAGATAGCTTTCGGCAAATTGGATGAAGGGACCTATTATCTAAAGGAAACGGCATCACCTACAGGATATACCTTGTTGGCAGAAGCAATCAAGGTAGAGATCATAGCAGAAAAAGATGAAACGACGAAGAAAGCAAATGGAAGATTTACAGTGAAGGTAAACGATCAGGAAGTAAATGCGACAACAGGAGAATATAGCAGCTATATCGATGAGGAAGCAGGAACAGCCAATATAGCAGTAGAGAACCATAAAGGATTTACGTTGCCATCCACAGGAGGAATGGGAATCACGGTATTCTTAGCAATTGGTGGCATAGGAATCTTAGGCATAAGTATTGTAATGTTGAAGAAGAGCAGGAAACAGGCAGAATTATGAAGATGACGAAGCGGATGGTATCAGTCTGTTTCGTTTTCGTATTTTTGTTCTTTTTAGGTATCATGGATTATCCCTTTGTGTCACGATTAATTAATCAACGAAACTACGATGGAGTCATTATTGAATATGATGATACAAGCGCAAAGCTGGATGCAAACAGAAAAGAACAATTTTTTAAAGAAGCGAAACAATATAATGAAGAACTAAGTAATGGTAGTGGTATCTCAATCATAGATGCTTTTGCTCAAGATCATAGCATGGAGAAAAAGTATACACAGCTTTTAAATGTTGCCAATAATGGAGTGATGGGAGTTGTTGATATTCCTAAACTACATGTCTCTTTACCTATTTATCATGGAACATCAGAAGAAGTTTTGCAAAAAGGGGCAGGACATTTGGAAGGCACTTCCTTACCGATTGGTGGGATCTCGACACATGCATGTCTTTCAGCACATCGTGGATTGCCAAACAAAAAGATGTTTACAAGCTTAGATGAATTAAAAAAAGGAGATATTTTTCTGATTACGGTCCTGGGAAGAAAAATGGCCTATAAAGTGAATAATATACAGATAGTCTTACCAAGTGACATTAAAGCCTTACACATTCAAAAAGGAAAAGACTTGGTAACATTAATTACATGTACACCATATGGAGTGAATTCACATCGTTTGTATGTAACAGGAGAAAGAACAGAATATAAAGAAGAAATGAAAACAGACAATAGCATTGGGCTGCCCTGGTATTATGATTGGTGGTGGGTACCAGTGAATATCGTCTTGTTAAGTGTATTGGGAATCTTATTATATCAATATAATAGAAAACCGAAAGTGAAAGAGAAAGTAGAATGAGGAAGGGCATATGAAAAAGAAATTGCAGTTGTTGATGAGTGTGGTAATGGTCTTAGCAATCATGCTTACACCGATACAGGCAAACAGCGGAAGGATAAACATCCAATTGAAAGATCTGCCCGGCGATTGGGATGAGAAAGCAGGAGTGGTCTTTACGCTATATCAGGTAGGAAAGATGAGCAATGATGGAAAGGCAGAACTGGATGCCAAGTATGACATGAGCCTGCCAAGCGATGCACAAGGATTGCAGAAGATCGCCAAAAAGCTTACCGCAAAAGAAGGGAAAGAGCTCATTGAAAAGAAGACGACCGATAAGAATGGCTGTCTGTCTTTTGAGAATGTCAAAAATGGCATCTATCTACTTGTACCCTCTCATATGGAAGCCTATGGAAGTATCGATCCTTTTATCGTGACGCTGCCAATGTATGAGGAAGTAAACAATGCTATTCAAGGACCTACTTATATGCTGCAGATAGAACCCAAAGCATCACCTAATGAAGAACCTATAAAACCAGTTCCTCCAGTGGATCCGGATGATCCTGAGACTCCGGATGTCAAAGAACCAGAGAAACCTGTTGAACCAGATAAACCGGTAGGTCCGGATCAATCCGATAAAGAACCTAATGTACCGGAAACCAATGAACCGCAGAAAGAACCCAATAAACCAGAGACACCACAAAAGGAACCATCAAAATCAGAAGAACCAGAGAAAGAAACAGAGGAAACAAAAACAGGAGATACGACAAGAAGAGGTCTGTATGTCTTGTTGATCATGTTATCCGGTTTTGGTATGTATATCATCTATAATAAGCATAGGAGAGGGAGAGAATTAGGTGATGAAAAATAAAAAAAGATTCACTGCTTTTCTATTAGCAGCTTCCATGCTGTTCATAAATACGAATTCCTCGTTGTTTGCCAAAGAAGAAGCAAAAGGGGAAGAAATTAGTGAGCAGTCAGATAAAACAAGACAACCATCCAGCATAAGCTATGCCCCAACGCAGCAGGCACTCTCAGGAAGCATACCGCCTGAAGAAACGAAAGAGGAGCCAAAAGAAGAAGCAGAAACACCAAAAACAAAGGAAGCTGTTCAGACGGTAGAAGTCAAAACAACGATCTATTTGGATGCCAATAAGAATGAAAAGAAAGATAAGGAAGAAAAAGGTGTATCCCATATCGAAGTACGCTTGTATAAGATGCTGGAAGGAACAGTGGAAAAAGAGGCAAGCTATCAGGCAATCATCAACATCAAGGGAGAAGTGTATCCTAAGGATGTAGAAGCAGGAAGCTATCGCATCGAATATGAGAGCATGGATAGCGAGAAGGATTTGAAGGATTATACGGGGGTATCTGGAAATGACGAGAATACCAAAAAATTATCTGAAAATGCCATGATCATCCAAGGGAAAGCATCATTAGTATTAAGCACAGTTGTTATAGATACAGATAAACAATATTTTAGAGCAGGAACCGATATTCAAAAATCAGACTTCAAAGTTTATAAAGTATATTCAGATGAATCATTGGTATTGATACCGGAAGATCAATTTCATATCGATTTAAAGACTGTTCCAAATAATGATAAAGAGGTCTTCAATTTAAAATTCACTTTGATCCAAGATGAAATCGGTAAAACGATAAGCAAAACTGAGGCATTTGTCATACAAAGAGAAATAGCATTAGATCAGCTTATGGTAAAGAATGGCGTAACAGACTTAATAAGTGGAAAGCATGTCATCTTAAATGAAGGAGATGTCATCATACCGGAAGAGATACTGTATAATGAGAAACCATACTTTATTACAAGTATAGGATCATCAGCATTTTATATGAATAAAGCAATTACAAGTATTAAAATACCAGAATCTATAAAGAGCATTGAATATGAGGCATTCTATTATTGTGAAAATTTGAAAGGTGAGTTAATCTTACCCAAAACACTAAATTACATAGGAAGATTTGCATTTTATTATGGTAGTGGATTAACAGGTAACTTAGTTATTCCAGATTCTGTAACAAGCATAGGAAATTATGCATTCTTAAGTTGTGACAGTCTTGAAAAAATCATCATTCAAGGTAAATCTGAAGGAGAAATTACAGGCTCTCCTTGGGGTGCACCAGACACAGTAACTATTGAATGGCAACCATCACAGGAAGGGGCATGATATTATGAAATATATAAAACGAATCAGTGTACTATTGCTTGCTGCTTTCTGTATGGTCGCAGGTATGCAAGCTATACAGGCAGAGGAAACGACGAGAGTGACCTTTACCAATGAAGAGAATAAGACTCCTGACCTCTTTATCACCAAGCATGTGGAAAGTGCTGATGAGCGCTATGAGGTACCAAAGGATGTAGCTTTCAAGTTCGTATTGAAGCTAAATGAAAAGCTTGCCAATAAGGAACAATACCGTGTGTTTAATGAAAACGGAGATGAGGTATACAATCATCAGGATGGTACGATATCTTCGGAAACAACCAATAAGATACCTTTCATGACCGATCGTAATGGAAACTTTACCTTATATGGTGGATATACTGCAAAATTTGAATATGTTGGTAATGGGGTGTCCTATGAGATCTTGGAGCTGCCGCAAGAAAACTTTCAACAGGTTTCTCCGGCAGCGGGGACCTCTGCCATCGGTACGATCAAACCAGATGGTGCCAGAGTTGAATTTGTGAATCTGTATATGCCATATGTTGAGCAGAAGACAACGGATCTGATCGTGACAAAGCATATCTCCTTTCCACAAGGTTATGTATATGATGGAGAAGATAGCTTTCACTTTACCTTGAAGCTGGAAGGAAATGCATATGCAAATGAAAGCTATACGATCAAGGATAGCGATACTGGCGAAGAAGTAAAAGAAGCAAGGACCGATGAAAATGGCAGATTTACCTTAAAAGGCGGACAGAGTGCTGTCTTTAAGGAAGTCAAGGCAGATGTGGACTATGAGGTCGTTGAGGAAAACGCAGAAGCTTGGCGAGTATTGGGTGATGTAAAACAAAGCGGAGCGACACAGGCACCGGTAACAGCAGTGCAATATACCAATGCGATTGCTTCCTTTGGGGTCAATAAGACATTGAGCGATAAGAACACATCGGATGAAACATTTACGTTCTTATTGATGGATCATATGAAGAAGGCATGGAGCAATGCAAAGTATGTACTGTATGATAGTGTAAGTGGGAAACGTGTAGATGATGTAACCTATGCAACAGATGAGAATGGACATTTCACCTTGAAAGCGAATGAGACCGCCATGTTCTTAGGCATAGCACCCGGGACCCTGTATGATGTACAGGAAATAGTAAAACCGGGCTATATCCAAAAGACACCGGTAAGCAATGAAGGCTATGAGAACAAGGTCGTAGGCGATAATGTAGAGATATTGCCGTTCGTCAATGAAAAGATGAAGGAAGAAGGAATCTTATCAGTAACGAAGCTGATCGAGAATAAGACGGATGAGATACCCATGGATGATATCAAGTTTACTTTTGTATTGAGCAGAAAGAATGGGGACGTTTATGAAGCTGTCAAGAATGCGAACTATGTCATAGCACTCGGTGATTCCGAAAGCACCTATAAGACGAATGAAGCAGGTGAATTTCAGATAAAAGGAAATCAGACCGCACTATTCCGAGAGCTGAAACAAAAAGAAACGTATAAGGTAGAAGAGAAACAGACGAATGTGGAATATACCATCAAGACAGAGGCCCAGGAAGAAGTATTAGAAAAGAACATCCAATTCGTATATACGAATGAGTATACACCGAAAGCGATCGATCTATATCTGAAGAAGGCAAATCGCGAAAAGGAAGGAATAGCAGGAGCGAAGTTTACGTTGTATAGGGATAAAGAACTGACGAATGCGATCGCAAGCTATGAGAGCGAAACAGAAGAGAAGTGCATGCTTGAAAATGTGCGGGCAGGAACCTACTATCTGAAAGAGACACAATCACCAAAAGGCTATCGACTCTTGGAAGGGGTCATCAAGATCGAGATCACAAGAGAAGAAGGAACAGGGAAGCTGATGGTGAAGATAAATGAGAAGGAGTATGGCCAAAGCGAAGGGAATGAGCAGATCCAGATCGAGACGAAGAAGGTAGGAGAGAATGACGAGCTGCATATGGTAGTATACAATGATAAGAATTTTTGGATACCGATCACCGGAGGAACAGGAATCTATGTACTGATAGGGATCGCGATGATAGGATGTATAGGAGCTCTTGTGGCATTGCGAAAGAAAGTGAAGATGGAGCATTGTTCAGAAAGTATAAAGAGGGCATGAAAGCATGATGAAGATGTATGTGATCGAGACATCAAAGATGCAGGAGATATGCCAACAAAAGACAGGGATAGCAGAGCAGCAACTATGCTTAAAGTTATTCTCTGAGGTACATGGTCAGATCCAAATGAAAGAACACGATTTCCAAAGCATATGGAAGATCATAACGCAAGATCATCCAAGAAGATATATAAGTAAAAAGGTACATGATCAGAAGAAACAGGGTTATTATTTATGTATAGAGGATACGAAGACCTTGATCGAATTGCGTAAGCGATTAACAAAGATCGAAATGGAAGAGGTATTAGAAAAGCTACGAAAAGAAGATCGTCATGTTTATCGTAATGATTATCTATATTATTTGGATGCGATGAAACGAGCAATGCTAGAAGGTATACAAGCTGCAATAAAAGAAGATTATGGTCTTGTCTTTTATTATGATTAAGGCGATAAGGATGTACGTGTAAAATGTTGTAATATGAAAGAAACCCCATGCGGTTTTTTTCATGTGTCCTCTAGTAAAAACGAAAGAATCTTAAATATTTCTCCTATATCATAATATTTTACCATTTATAAAAAATATAATGAAAATGGAAAGGAATAGAATATGGAAATACTTTAACAAAGGCTATAAAAGGTTTAGAACCAATCAAAACTGATACGAGTGCTTTAAGAACATTAATTGCGGCAGTAGAACAGCTTGCAGAAACAGACTATACAGCAAACAGCTATAAAGTGGTTGCTGAAAAATTACAAGAAGCAAAAGCAGTACTAGAAAAAACAAACCCAAGTACTGAAGAAGTGAAAAAGGCAGAGCTTGCATTACAAAATGCCCAGAAAGCGTTAGTTGTAAGAGCTAGCAAGGAAAGTGTAGATGTATTAAAGCGACTTGTTGAAGATGGTAAGAAAATGAAAGATGCTTATACTGAGGAAGCCTTTAAGGATGTGCAGACAGCGTTAGATTTGGCACAAGGTTTATTGACAGATCCATCAAATATGGCGGAAGTAACTACAAAAGAAGTCGTGCTATCCTTATCTACAGCTATCGATGCATTGCATAAGCTTACCCTTCAAGAAGCGAAAGAACAGCTTGCCGAAATGATTACGTATGCAGATACACTGTTAAAAGCAAATACTATTGAACAAATGACTGCAGAAAGCGTACAGGCATTACAAACGGCACTGAAACAGGCGAAGGAAGTAATAGCAAACGAAAAAGCATCACTTGAACAAATTAAGACGACACATACAATTCTTGTGAATGCAGTAAAAGGATTAAAACCACAAGAGTCAGTGACGCCTGATACAACGGCACTACAAACACTTATTAAAGAAGTGAAAAAGGTAACAGCTGATCTTTATACGGTGCAAAGCTATGAAGCACTAAGCAAGAAATTGCAAGATGCAAAAGCGATATTGGAAAAAACAAATCCAAGTGCAGATGAAGTAAGCAAAGCAGAACTTGAATTACAAAGTGCCCCAAATGCATTCGTCGTTAGAGCAAGCAAGGAAAGTGTAAAGATATTAAAAACACTTGTTGAAGAAGATTAGAAGTTAAAAGATTCTTATATAAAAGATGAGTTCAAAGACGTGCAAACGGCTTTAACATTGGCAGAAAGTTTATTAAAAGATCCATCTAATATGAGTGATAAGGAAACCAAAGAAGTTGTGTTATCTTTATCTACAACCATTCAAGCGTTAAAGGATTTGACACTTCAAGAGGCAAAGAAGCAGCTGCTGGAAATGATACAATATGCAGATGTATTGTTAACGGGTGAAGATATTAAGCAAATGACACCTAAGAGTGTTAAGGCGCTACAAACTACTTTGAAACAGGCAAAGAAAGTTTATAAGGACGAAAAAGCAACGCTTGAAGATATAAAAGCAATGCATAACACCTTGGTTACGGCAATGAAAAAGCTAGAAGTAAGGCTGGATACGACAGAATTAGATCATGAAATAAGCATTGACGAAGATATGCTTAACCATATTGATCGATATGAACCTTCTTCGGTTGCAAAACTTAAAGATGCTTTACAACAGGCAAAAGATGTGAAAAAAACTGCTAAGAATTAGCAGGAACTGGATGAAGCATTATGATTGCTAAAAGAAGAAAGACAAAAAGCTATACGATTAAAAGACAAAGATACAAATGTAAGTGATATAGACAAAACTGAGTCAAAGGATACAGTCGATGTTCCTACAGGTGATATCAGTGCAACAGGTGTATTTGCAGACTTGCTGATCATTGCTGGTGGAGCTATTATTACCTTATTGAAAAGAAAAAAGCGCGTATAGTTGTATGCGATAAGAAAAGCCAGCGGGCATTCTGATAAGAGTGCCTCTGGCTTTTTCATTCTATTCGTTATGGATGGTTAATTAGTTTTCTTTTTGACGTACGACTTCAAAGGCAAAAATGGCAGTAGAGGCCGCTGCCGTCATGGCATTGCGAAAATCACTGCGATAAGGTATATAAAGATTTTGATCACTGTGAGCCATAACAACTTTACTTAAGCCACGCATTTCGCCTCCGATAGCAAGACAGATGCGTTCGGGAAAGGTGTAGGAATAAAGCGAGATTGCATCTTTGCGCTGCGCACAAAGAAGCATGATATCTTTTTGATGAAGATAGGTTAAGGTATCTTCCATATCATCTGCGATAATGATATTAATATATTCACTTGCTCCGGCACTTGCTCTGGTAACGACATCGGCTGCCGTTGTCCAATTACGCAAAGGTACAAGAACACCATCACAGCCTGCGGCATATAAGGTTCGTAAAACATAGCCAAAATTAAAGGGATCTTCTACGCCTTCTACCAATGCCAGAAATACCTGCTTTTTATTAACAAGCTCTTCTAAATTTTGATACTTGCGTTGCCCACAATAGGCGATAATACCTCCATGCGTCTTTCCTGTAGCAAGAGCATCAATTTCTTCTCGTTTCATATAGGTGATATCTACTTGAGCTTCTTTTGCTTTATGCAAAATAAAAGCAGTATCCTTATCCTTCTTTTTGGCATCTACCAAAATCTTATGAACCTTGCGTTTCTTACCTAATAAAACTGCTTTTACACTGATATTTCCTTCGACAATACAGGTTTCCATAAACTTCCTCATTTCTTTTAACCATTATAATATAATTCTTTCAAATTACAAGGACTTTTCTTTTCTTCATGCGTCAAAAATGGTACACTAATACCAGTATGAACAGGAGGATGACTATGAAAGCAGCACTTGTGACGATGAATGTAAAAGCAGGACAATGCGCTGAAAATGTGCAATATATGAAACAGCAGATCAAGCGAGCAAAGGAAGATGGAGCTGATTTGATTGTATTTCCTCAAAATGCTGTCAGCGGTTATTTGTTAGGCGATGTCTGGTTAGATGAGGATTTTTGTCGGTATGCGGACAGTTTTAACGATGAATTGATTCGTGAAAGTGAGGATATTGCGATTGTTTGGGGGAATATCCGTTATCGTAATCGTCGACGATTTAATGCGGCTTTTTTTGCTTATCAGAAAAAGACGCATATGCGCGTGAAACAAAATGAGCTTTTGCCTTATATACAGGATGCCTTATATTTTGAAGAAAATCCGATAAATAGTGCGATAGAATATAAAGAGGATATGGTATTTGCGCTGAATTTTGGTGATGAGATTCAACTTGCGGATATGAATATCAATCTGGATGCGCGCCCTTATGATATGCAGAAGGCATATCATCCCCATGGAAATGTCATTTATGTCAATGCCTGTGGGATGCAAAATATGGATCACAGCGTCATGCTGATGGAAGGTGGAAGCTGTGTGCTTCGGAATGGAAAATGTCTTTATCAAGCGCCTTATTTTCAAGAAGATTATGCCTTGGTTGATCTTGCATCGCAGAAAGAAGATAAAGCAAAACCACGCTCTTTGTTAGCGGCATTAACCATGGGTATTCAACAATTTGATGCACAGGTTTTTGCAGGAAAGCTTCCTTGGATCGTTGGAATGAGCGGTGGTTTGGATTCCAGTGTCACAGCAGCATTGCTTGTTTATGCTTTAGGCAAACAACGTGTTTATGGTTATAATCTGGCTACCCGCCATAATCGCGATATTACGAAATCAAATGCCCGACAAGAAGCACAAGCTTTAGGGATTGCTTATCGCGAAGGGGCTATAGAAGCACTTGTTGAAGCGACAGAAACAACTTTACTGCAGGAATATGGTTACGATGTGAAACAATATCCTATCTTGGTAAAAGAAAATTTGCAGGCCAGAGCAAGAGGTTATTTATTAAATAGCTTTGCCGGTATGTTGGGAGGCGTTGTTGTGAATAATGCCAATAAGGTAGAAGTAGCGTTAGGATATTGTACTTTATATGGTGATAGCATCGGTGCATTATCTTTGATTGGAGATCTTACCAAGGTACAGTTGTTTGCCTTATCAAAAGAATTAAATGACGTATTCGCGAAAGAAGTTGTGCCACATGCGCTATTACCTGATGTGCAAGGAGATGCTATCACTTGGGAAATGCCTCCTAGTGCAGAATTAAAGGAAGATCAATTAGATCCTATGAAATGGTTCTATCATGATTATCTGGTGGAACATTTAGGAAAAGATATGAGTGTATCACAATACTTAAAACGCTATGAGGATAGGACGCTGGATGAGGAAGTTTGGCGATGGATCTGTTATTATGGACTAGACGATCCGAAAGCGTTTATTGAAGATTTAGAATGGTTTTTAACAACGAAAGAGCGCAATGCTTTTAAAGGATTGCAATTGCCTCCGGCTATTTGTGTCCATCATGATAATTTTACCAATCGTAAGCTGTCACAAATGCATAAAGATCAAAACTTGCTTGCTGCATTTAAACAGAAATATGGCGGCTAATCTTTCAAAAATTTAAGATTTCTTCACAAAGTTCTATGCTAAAATAAAAGGGATGGAGGGACTGTATGAAAATTAAAATAACACAAGAAATGCGTAAAAAGATGTGGATGGCCATTATTGTCATTGCGGCAGGTATTACCATTTTTTTCGCTTTCGATAAGTTTTCACTTTTATGGAACGGCATAAAAAGTATTTGTTCTTTAACAACACCTTTTATTCTGGGATTTGCAATTGCTTTTTTGTTAAATAAACCGATGGAATTTATAGAGCATAAGTTATTAGGAAAATTACCTCTGAAAAAAGAGCATCGGCGCAATATTGCGGCAATCCTGGCTGTCTTATTAGGTATTATCATTGTTGGGGCTTTCTTGGCAATGCTGATTCCGCAATTGATGGAGAGTATCTTATCTTTAGTAAAGGCTTTTCCTGGCTATATGGAAGATACACAGGATTTTATTAATGAATTTATTGAAGAAAATGGAATTGCGGCAGAGGAAATCACAAAGATGCTGTCACAAAATAATCTGCTGACCAGAATGACCGAGTTTGTCACGGATGCAGTACCGAAAATGTTAAAGTATACATATCAATTTGGTTCGACCTTATTGGACATCGTGTTAGGCATTATGTCTGGTTTGTATATGCTGATTGATAAGGAACGTTTAATGGGATATGCAAAACGTATTAATTATGCCTTATTCCCCATAGAAATAGCGGAATATTTGCATCGTATGACACTTGCCAGCGGGGATATTTTTAATAACTTCATCGTAGGAAAGGCAATTGATTCTTTGATTATCGGCATCTTGTGTTATATCGGTTCATTGATCTTTCAGTTCCCATACGCTTTATTATTGTCTGTATTCGTTGGTGTTACAAATATGATACCGGTATTCGGTCCATTCATTGGAGCTGTGCCGGGCATCGTGATCCTTTTTATCATTCATCCGATCACAGCTTTATATTTCGCTTTATTCATCTTCGTATTACAACAATTTGATGGCAATATTTTAGGACCTTTGATCTTAGGTGATAAACTTGGTTTACCAAGTATTGGAATCTTATTCTCGGTATGTGTAGGGGGAGGTTTATTTGGAATCATCGGTATGTTTATCGGAGTTCCTTGCTTTGCTGTTATCTATGCTGCCGTTCGCGAATTTGTGAATTATCGTTTAAAACAAAAAAAACTGTCTTTGGAACAACTAAGCTTTCAGGCCCAAAAGGAGGCTAAACAAAAAGAAGAGGAATTTGAAGAAATTATTCGTGATGATGAATAAAGAATACTTAAAAAGAACAGTCGCATAATGATCAAATAGATCTTGTCGGCTGTTCTTCTCTTTTGGCTTGTTGTGATGAAGTAGGTAAATCCTCATGGAATAATACGCCTTTATATTTAGGTAAAGAAAAGCGTTCTGCGAATAAATCACATTTACATAGTAACAAGTAATAGACAGGCAATCCATTGCCACATAAGGTTTCAAAATTAGCTTGTCCTTTAGCAAGGATGATATCTGCATCTTGAATGGCCTGAAAGGCTTGCTGACTGATATGATGAATATCCGTACCTGCCATGGCGATACCATTATCAATCACATGACAGATACTTTGTAGATGGACATCCTGCGCATCTCTCATCGTGGCATCGTTAAGGACTTCACCTCCGCGAACCATCGCGGTAATGCTTAGGTGAGGATAGTGAAATTGCAATTGTTCGATGAGTAATTTATCAAGCAGAATCTCACCACAATTATCACAAATATATAAAAGGCGCTGTGCTTTTGCTAAATCTTGTTTTAGTGCGGTATATTTCTGGGTATCCAGCAAATCTTCATCGGCCTTTGCTAATAGAGCTAAAAAGAAATTCGCATCAACTTCATCCAAAGCACCAAAGTCAATATAATTGCCAACTCTTGCCAATTGGATGGCATATGCAAGTGCATCTTCTTTGCACTGTATCTGTTTGCGGATATCCGCTTCCTTCGCACACATCATATCATTGTAATGCTTTTTGATGGCGGCATAGGGCAATACAGCATGTGGAAAGGTTTTAGCATATAAAGCATCAATTTGATTAGACAGCCAGGGCATGGTTTCTTCATCCTTGCTGTTTCCTAAGATATGCAAAACTTCTTTCATATAAGAAAGCTTCTTTTTTTCATCGCTTTCTTTTCGTATTTTTTCATCCTGTTTTTTAATTAAACAAGCAATACAGCGGGCATTCATTTCCATGCTCATCAACTCCTTTATAATTGTTTTGTAAATGTATATCCCTTTTTCTTATAGCCTTTTTGTTCATAAAAGGCATGTGCTTGCTGTCTGCATAAACCACTGCTGATGGCGATATCACTAGCCGCATGTGCTTTGGCACACGTTTGCGCATAGGCTAAAAGGCTACTTCCGATACCGGTATGCTGCTTGTCCTCGCGTACAGCCAGGGCAATTAATCTTGCGTATTGTCCTTTGGTTACATATGCATAAAGATATGCCAATCCTGCAAAGCCAAACACTTCACCATCTTTTTCAAAGACGATACTTTGATACTGATCGTTTTTTTCCATGGCTTTCAACTGGAACAAGACATCTTCTTCATTCATTGACCCATAACCCAATTCCTTCTGAATAAGCTGCGTAATGGCTTTTAGATCATTGGAAATATTAATAAAACGACATGGCATATGCATACCTCCTTAGTTCTATTATAAAGCTTTTAGAAAAAATAACCAAGGTTTGCTTTCCTTTGCTGCTTCAAATTGTATGAGACAGCAACAGTGCGTGTTATCGTTTTTTTGTAAGCTTCGCATGACGCTTAACCCAAATAAAAAAGGACGTAATGTCCTTTCTTAAGACGCTGGATTTAAGGCAGCAATACCACTTTCAAATAATTCATCACTCAATGTGAAGTTACAGCGCTTGCATTCTTGGATGATGTTCATGATATGATCGCTAACACGTTCGATATCCGTCATGATTTCAGAATAGATGACACAATCTTTCGCATTGATTTTCTCTTCATATAAACGTTCGATTTGTTTTTGACGATAATTTGCGGTTAACTCATCAATACGATCTTCAATACGTTCAATCTTTTCGTAACAATCATTTTGTGAATCTAAACGATAGGTAAACAAAAGAGCAAAGCTTTTTTCTAACAGTTCTTCAAGTTGTTTTATTTCATCCTTGATCCATTCACTGCTGCTTAGTTTATATTCGCTGCCATCTATGGCATATTGAATGATATTAATGGCATGATCGCCGATACGTTCAATGTCAGCAAAGCATTTATATAAAGCATTACAGGTGGTAGAATCGCTTTCGTTCATTTTTAAGGAACTGACCTTTGACATGTAGTTGGTGATTTCATAATTAATGAAATCTATGCGTTTTTCTCGTTTGTTGATTTTATCAAGTTTAAATGGTTCTCCATATAAAGCCTGCATACTTTCCTGCAAATTGGTTTCTGTCAGCTTTAACATGGCTAAGGCTTCTTTACGTAAGGAAGAAATCGCGATAGGGACACTACCGATGTTGTCTTCATCGATAAAAGTCAATGGAATGTTGTAGCCGGCATCTTCTATTTCCTCTGGTTTTATCGGCAGAATGAGTTGAGCCAGTTTTGCGAGCTTATTACCAAATGGCAACAATAATAAGGTGGTAACAATATTAAATGCGGTATGCGTATTGGCTATTTGAGCAGCTGGATTGGTAGTAATGGTTTCCATCCAACTTACAAACGGCACAAGATGAACAAAGATCAAAAAGACGATTGTTCCGATGATATTAAAGGATAAATGAATGATTGTGGTACGTTTGGCATTGCGGTTTGCGCCAAGAGATGCCAATACAGCGGTAATACAGGTACCGATATTTTGTCCAAAGATAATATAAATTGCTGAGCTTAAAGGTATCAGTCCACTGATTGCCAATGCTTGTAGGATACCAACTGATGCGCTGGAGCTTTGGATCAAGGCAGTAAAACCGGCACCTAACAGAATTGCTAAGACAGGATTGGAAATCGTTGTCATGGCATGAATGAACGCTTCGGATTGTTGTAAAGGAACCATTGCATTTTTCATCATATCCATACCGATAAAAAGAATCCCAAGTCCTGCCAGTATTTCCCCAAAAGCATTGACCTTTTTGTTTTTCATAAACGTAACCATCACAACACCGAGTATTGCCACCAAAGGGGCAATCTTACTGGCGTCTAAAGCAATTAATTGTCCGGTAATCGTCGTACCGATGTTGGCACCCATAATAATCCAGACAGCCTGATTTAATGTCATTAACTGTGAGTTCACAAAGCCGACAACCATAACTGTAGTTGCAGAAGAACTTTGAATGATGGCTGTAATGACAGCGCCAACGATAACGCCTAAGAAAGGGTTACTGGTGAGCTTTTCAAGTATTGCTTTCATGCGATCACCGGCAGCTTGTTCTAAACCGGCACTCATCATATGCATTCCATAAAGGAATAAAGCTAAACCGCCTAATAAGGCGAGTAAATTGTTAAAAGTCATGGAATTTTAACCTCCTGTTTACATCCAGTAAAAGTATAATGGACTTTTTAAGTTCCTACAATATAAGTATTGTTAAGAGTCTGTTAATTTTTCACAGGAAAATAAAAAAAAGCAAGAGAAGGTTTGTTTGCTGGTTGTTTAACAGGATGATAATCATATGATGATTAAAAAAATCAGCTATTGGTGAATTTTTGAATGATATTTGTAATCTAAAGCATATAAAAAAAGTAAATGGCTTCCTATTTTATCGATAAGATGGAAAATGTGCAAATTTTATAAGGAACAGCTTGTTCGGCAGTCAATTTGGATATCTTTTTTATGCATTTTTACTTATGAATCGCTTTTATTGTGTTCTTATTCGAATATTGCTCCATTTCCTTTTTTTATTCTATATCTGAAATGAAAAAAAGGTTGTTTTTTCATAATGAATTCTTATCAGCATTTTTCCCAAAAAAATAAAAATCGCTACAAATCGACTTTATTTATCTGCTCAGAATAATTAAAGTTAAAGCGGTCTTTGCCTTTCAACAAAGGGGGATTTATAGGATGGTCATAAAAACAAAGAAGATATTAATCAAAAAAGTTACCGATATTTTACATGATATTGGTATGCCTGCTCATATCAAGGGCTTTTATTATGTAAGAGATGCCATTATTCTAGTGTATCAAGATATCACAAGATTAAACCATATCATCAATGATGTATACGCACTCGTCGCAAAGCGTCATCATACATCGATTCAAAGTGTGGAGCGTACGATTCGTGTTGCCATTGAAATCACATGGTTGCGCGGTGATATGGATGAGATTATGTGCATCTTTCATAATACGGTTGACGGCCGTAAAGCACGTCCAACAAACAAGGAGTTCATAGCTCTTATCGTGGACTACTTGAACATCGAGCATATGTAGAACAACGAGGCAAAGACCAATAGCAGTATATCGAAATGGTGTACTGCTTTTTTTCGTAATTGTTTTCGGCATTACACCTTAGAATGGAAACGATTGTTCTGCACGTAATTTACATGAATTGCTAGAAGGAGTATGAATTTATTATAAATAATTTCTGATGTTTTACAAGGTTTTTGGAAAGGATCCTGATTTATGATAGTAGACTTCAAAGTTTCTTTCAATCTATGAAAGTTTGCGAATGAAAAGGAAAAAGAAAAGGAAACCCAGATAGACGTCGTCCTTCTGACTTTCCTTAACATTCTTTCAATTCTGAGGAAATGTTCTACATTGCCATGAACATATCGTCGTAAGTAGGGAATGGATAATGTTCACGGGATATTGATTCTTCAATATTGTCAATGACCGTTCGTAAAGCATCCATGGCAGGTAATACGACAGTATCCAGATATTTTGCTTTTGCACGGTTTTCCGGATGCTGTTCGCGATTTTCCATTTTTTCCTTTAATTCGTGATAATGTTCATCAAAATCATGCAATAATTGTAACAGGTGTTTGATCTTTCGCTGATAATAAGCATTTTCTATTCCTAGTGAATTCTGGGCATCACTATAAAATTTGATTTCTTTTACTAAAGCCGGCAGAATTTCTTTTTTAGAAATATTCAACAAGGTCAATACTTCTGCTTTCACTGATTTGCGGTATTCTTCTGTTAAAATATCGACACGGGCTTGTAATTCCAATTCATTATATACTTTGTTTCTTTCAAACATAGCAATGGCTTTCTCATCAATCAATGCTTGAATGGAATCAATATAATGTGCAATGTTTGGCAATCCTCGTTTATCAGCTTCTTTCAGCCATTCTTCGCTGTAACCATCTCCGCTAAATAAGATACGGTGATGCTTTTGTAAAATGTTGCGGCAGATGGTTAAGGATTTCTTGCGGATATCATCAATATATTTATAATTTTGCAATTCATCGGCTATCCGACTTAAAGAATCTGCGACAATGGTATTGAGAATGATGTTTGTCGTGGATGCGCTGCGGCTGCTGCCAACCATGCGGAATTCAAATTTATTGCCGGTGAAGGCAAATGGTGAAGTACGGTTACGATCACTGGTATCCTTTGGCACATAGGATAAATTGGCAATTGCATAAGGTTGTGTTTCTACTTCGTTCTTTAATTCATGTTCACCCTTGCGCAGCTTTTCTAAGATGATTTCTAATTCATCTCCCATACAGATGGATATAACTGCCGGAGGGGCTTCATCGGCACCTAAGCGATAATCATTGCCGTAGCAGCTAGCTGCCATACGTAATAATTCCGGATACGTATCAACAGCTTCAATAATGGCGCATACAAAGAGCAAAAAGCGAATATTTTCATGTGGGCGATCGCCGGGTTCTAACAGGTTTTGTCCATCATCAGTGACCAAAGACCAGTTATTGTGCTTACCGCTGCCATTCACACCTTGAAATGGTTTTTCATGCAACAGGCAGGCAAAGCCATGGCGATCAGCCTGTTTCTTTAAGACATCCATGATAATCAGATTCTGATCAATGGCGACATTGACATCAATAAATAAAGGGGCAATTTCAAATTGACATGGAGCTACTTCATTGTGCTCGGTTTTTGCATAGATTCCCAGTTTCCATAACTCTTTATCTACATCACTCATGAACGCCTGTACGCGCTCAGGAATCGAGCCAAAATAATGACCGCGGATATCCATACTTTTGGGCGGCATGGAGCCAAACAAGGTGCGTCCGGTATGCATAAGATCCATACGCTTTTGATATTGCTGTTTATCAATCAAAAAGTATTCCTGTTCTAAGCCAACCATGGCATTGACCCGTTTAATATCTTTATCTTTAAACAGATTAACGATGCGGGTAGCCTGTTTACTGATGGCTTCCGCACTCTTTAATAAGGGAGCTTTTTTATCTAAGGTTTCCCCATTATAAGATACAAAGATCGTCGGAATGCACAATACGTTATCTCTGATAAACGCAGGAGAGGTGCAGTCCCAATAGGTATAGCCGCGTGCCTCAAAGGTTGCCCGCAAGCCACCGCTTGGAAAACTAGAAGCATCACCTTCCCCTTTAATCAACGATTTTCCTGAGAAACGTGAAATGGGTTGATTATGATCTCCTGGTTCAATAAAGGAATCGTGTTTTTCTGCTGTTGAACCAGTCAAAGGCTGAAACCAATGTGTAAAATGGGTACAGCCTTTTTCCATGGCCCAGGTTTTCATCGCATGGGCAATCGCATCGGCTGTATTGCGATCTAAAGCATCTTCTTTGCGGGTAGCTGTTTTCCATTTTGTATAGATGGGATGAGGCAGACATTCCTTCATCACGCTTTCACTAAATAAATTGATACCGAAATCATCAAAAGGGTGTTTTTCTGTCATAGTTTGATCCTCCTATGTATTGATTTTACTTTATTTTTTTAAATATGTATAGTAGATTCAAAAAAATTAAGAAAATTCTCATTAATTTTCTAAAATAATGGTTCCTATTCAAAAAATAATCGCTGATTATATGAAAAAAATAAGATAAAAGGGGATATTAAGAAGATTTTCTAAAATAAACTGTATAGCCTTTTTTTATAAGTATCGCGAAATGCTATAGAAATGCTAGAAATATCGTTGCAGAGGAAGGAAGAAATATAACAAATAGTTAAAAAATTTCATAAAAAAGATGAAAAATCAAAAAAAACAGAGTACAATAAGAATAGAAACTGATGATGCGAAACCAAAGGTATAAGTGTGAAGGTGTTTTCATATACATGGTTGTATCCATCATCAAGAAAAGGAGGATCTACCAATGAACTTAAAAGGAACAAAGACGGAAAAAAACCTGAATGAAGCATTTGCCGGAGAATCCATGGCACGAAACAAATATACGTATTATGCTTCTAAGGCTAAGAAAGACGGCTATGTACAGATTGCCAATATTTTTGAACAGACGGCAAACAATGAAAAAGAACATGCGAAATTATGGTTTAAATTATTGCATGATGGTATGCCTGATACTGTGACGAATCTGAAAGATGCCGCTGCCGGTGAAAACTATGAGTGGACAGATATGTATGCTCGTATGGCAAAAGAAGCTCGTGAAGAAGGTTTCGATGATATCGCAGATACAATGGAAGGTGTTTTGGCAATTGAAAAAACACATGAACAACGTTATACGGCATTATTGAATAACATCGAAGATGGTACCGTTTTTGAAAAGAGTGAAGAAACGGTTTGGGAATGCTTAAACTGCGGTCATTTGCATACTGGTAAAACAGCACCAGAAGTATGCCCGGTTTGTAATCATCCACGCTCTTATTTTGAGGTACGTAACGAGAACTATTAGGAAATTTATCGAGGATATCCAGGCGGTATCCTCTTTTTTCTATCTGGTGTTTCCCTGTTTTTGGCAATATTTAGAAAAAACTCCTGTTATGAAACAGAGTGTGCTAAAATCATAGTAGCAATTTTTTTAAATATATATAAGGTAGTGTAGGATAAGGAACAGTACTTTCTATATGTTTAAGAGAAGTTTTTAAGCACATTTCCTTAAACCATAAACGATTTCTTATAAAAATTGTTTATGCAAGTGTTGTAAAAAATGTGGAAATGTGTAAAATGAATATGATACATCTTAAGCAAGAACATAAGAAATTCAAGCTAATTTCTAAGATAGATATTTAACGAAGGGAAAAGGTGTCAGAACAAGCTATGACGAACTTCATACATTCGCTGCTCAACTTTAAAAAAATGTCTCCTGCGCAAAAGATTGCCGCAAGTTTTTTATTGGTCATTCTTTGCGGGGCGTTATTGTTGACGTTGCCGATATCGACAAAAAATGGAAGCTTTTTTCATCCGCTGGATGCATTATTCACCGCAACCAGTGCAACTTGTGTTACAGGACTTTCCACGGTGACCGTTGCGGATACGTTTAATACATTTGGACAAATCGTTATTCTGCTTTTGATTCAGATCGGTGGTTTGGGATTGATGACCTTTATGGCTGTTTTCGTCTTGATTATTCGCAATCGTTTATCCATGAATGAAAAAATCGTCATGCGGGAAATGCTGAATCAGGATCATGTGGTCAATATGAAAAAATTCCTGCAAGATATTTTATATTATACCTTGTTTTTTGAATCTGTGGGGGCGATCTTGATTGCCTTTCGCATGATTCCACGTTTTGGTTTACTCGATGGCGGTTTTAAAGCCGTGTTTCTTTCTGTTTCGGCTTTCTGTAATGCCGGTTTTGACACCTTAGGATCAGTTAGTTTGCAACAGTATGTCCATGATCCGCTCATGTGTTTCACCATTATGGGACTTATCGTACTTGGCGGTATTGGTTTTGCCGTATGGTTTGATATCCGTGATAAGATCAAGCCTTTAGTAAAAAGACAAATTAGCTTTGAAAAGTTTAAACACTCTTTATCATTGCATACGAAAATTGTTATTTCGGTCAGTCTGACGCTGATCTTAGTGCCGGGATTGCTTATTTTACTGTTAGAATTTACTAATCCTCATACGCTTGGTGATTTCAATATCTTTGAAAAGACAATGACAGCGATGTTTGAATCCATCGCATTGCGTACAGCCGGTTTTACAACGATTCATTATGGTGGTTTACGACCTGCAACCGATCTTTTGATGATGGTCGTCATGTTCATTGGTGGTTCTCCCGGAGGTACCGCCGGTGGTATTAAAACGACGACGATTGCTGTTATCGTTATTTATATGTTAAGTGCCTTAAAGGGTCGTGAAAAGACGGTTGTCTTACGCAGAACGATTGGCAACAGTATTGTTATACGTGCGATGGGTATTTTCTTTATTAATCTGGTAACGCTGTTAACAGGTATCTTCTTATTAAATATTGTGGAAGGAAAACCTTTTATCTCACTCGCTTTTGAAGCGGTGAGCGCTATGGCGACCGTTGGTTCATCTTTAGGCATTACGGCTACTTTAGGAGTAGGTGGAAAACTGATCATCATTTTATTGATGTATGTGGGAAGAATTGGTATTTCGACACTGATCTTGTCACTTACCAGACCAAAACCTGGCCTTGATAAAAGTACAAAGGTTTCCTATCCTAATGGAAATATCATTGTTGGTTAAAAGGAGAAAAAAACTATGAAAAAATATACAGACAGACAATATGCCGTTTTAGGACTTGGTATTTTCGGCTCAACCGTTGCCAAAACATTAAGTCGTTATAATTGCGATGTTATCGCAGTAGACAGCGATATTAAATGTGTGAATCGTATGGCCGATATTGTCACACAGGCCATGCAGTGTGATATCACAGATATCGATCAGCTGCGAGCTGCCGGTATTCAGGATTGTGATGTGGCAATTGTCAGTATGGGGAATCATTTGGAAGAAAGTGTTATGGGAATCATCAATCTAAAAGAATTAGGTATTCCTTATATTGTTGCCAAGGCGAAAAATAAACGTTATATGCAAATATTTCTTGAATTGGGAGCTAATAAAGTGGTCCGTCCGGAAAAAGAAATGGGCGAACAGGTTGCGAAAAGTGTCTTAGGAAAAAATATCATTGATATTGTTGATTTAGACAGTGAATATAGTATTGTGGAAATACCGACACCGAAACAATGGGTAGGAAAATCATTGATTGAATTAGATCTGCGTCGTAAGTATGGTATTAACGTCGTAGGAATACGTGGCTATTTAGAAGAACATTTGAATGTATGTCCGGATGCCGAGTATCGCATAGAAGCACAGGATCATTTGGTTGTGATTTCTGATTGCAATACGTTAGATCGTTTTGATTTCTTAGATGAATTATAAAGTTTTATCAAGAACGTTATGGAAACCTAACATCGTCTCATGTGACGGTGTTTTTTTATATCCTTTTTCGCAATTAAAAAAGGCCTGATCAAAATACGATTGTCCTCGTGTTACTTGTTTACCTTTATCTCACTGACAAGATTTATTTGTTTTTTCATATACTATACAACAGGAGGAATGCGTATATGGTTGAAGTCAAAAGTATTACGGTAGGACAGTATCATTTCGCAGGTATTTATATCAATCTGCCTCAATATCCGATTCATTTTATCATTTCTACACATACGATCTTAGCACAGGATAATTTCTCCATGGACTATTTTGAACGTTTAAATCGTCCGGTAGCCGTACTTTTATGTCGCTATACCTTTGGCTTTGCCGGCATTTTAGATAGTGAGATTATGTCCATGAATCACATAGCGAAGGAAAAAGGCGTTACCATCGGCATGAAAGCGAAAGATGCGGTGATTCTTTGTGAAGAAGGTAAGGATCAAACGATATAAAAAAGGGAAACTTTTACTTCTTTTTATCGTTCTTCTATTGATCATTTTTCAAATGATAACAGCTTTTCACCATACCTTTGAACCTCAGCTACAGGCGATTGCCAAGCAGCATACCGGTTTTGCTATCAATAATATCGTGAAAGAGGTATTAAGTGATATGGAATATAAAAGTGAAGATCTATTGCGCGTGGAACGTAATAGCGCAAATCAGATTACAAGTGTAGAGTATGATTCGGCAAAACTAAATGCGCTATTGTACTCCGCTTTAAATACAATTGATGAATCATTATTGGCAGCGCAGGATGGAAAAAAAGACCCGACAACGAAAGAGGTCTTTTATGAAGATGGAATCTTATATGAAGTACCGATCGGTTATTTTACGAAAACTTATTTGTTTTATGATAAAGGACCGAAGGTTAAGATACGTATGAAGATGCTCAACGATGTCACCGGAGAAATCAAAACAGAGGCAAAGCCTTATGGTATCAATAATACGATGATTAAGATTTCTCTTGTCATTCATGTGGATGCGCAAGTCATCACGTTTTTAAGTGTGAGTGAATATAAGACGAAAATGGAACTTCCCATCGTCATTCAAGTGGTAAATGGAGACATACCGGAAATTACACCGTATGCGCTTACAAATAATTGATATTTTATTCACAAAATGTAAAAAAGTGTTGGATATCCAACATGTTTTATAAAAATAAGAGTGTTATCATAGAACTGGTTAAAAGAGAGCTGGTGCGATTATGAATGCCGAACAGACAAAATCCCTAACCTTCTACGGTCGTCAAGAATTTGCGATGATTCCTATTCTCCTTTATGTGATTTTAGGAGGAGCTATCATGATAGGATTTCAGTATTATTCTATGAAAGTGCTGATCTTTGCGGCCATCGTTTCCATCTTTATTGGTTATTTGTTTTGCCGTAAGAAAAAGGAATATTGGAATGCCATCGTACGAGGATTAGCACAGTATGGAAATGCTCGGCTCATTCTGATTTTTATGGTTATTGGTATCTTTTCTAAGGTGCTAGTGACAGGAGGCATCGGCGGTGGTTTTATCTGGGCCAGTTTGCATTTAGATTTGCATGGTGGTGCCTTTGTGGTCTTTTGTTTCCTTGGCTGCAGCATTATTTCAATGGGCGCAGGTGCACCGATTGCGGCGTTATTAGCGGTAGTACCGATCTTTTATCCAGCCGGTATTATGCTAGGGGCTCATCCTGCTGTTCTATTGGGGGCAATGATGAGTGGCATCTTCTTTGGCGATGCTTTATCCCCAAGTTCGCAGGTCATCCATACGACCATTGCTTCGCAACACGATGCCCATACCCAAAAGAGTGCGGATTTAATCGAAACGATGAAAGAACGTTTGCCTTATATCCTTTTCGCCGGTATTGTTTCCATGATTCTCTTTTATTTCTTAGGCAGTGATACAAGTGCGGTAGAGCATGTAGCAGAATTAAGCAAGCTTTCTAATCATTCAGGCTTATGGATGCTGCTGCCCATCGTTGTCTTATTGCTAATTTGTTTTAAGACAAGTGATTTATTCATGGGAGTGAGTGGCGGTATCCTTACCGGTATCGTCATTGGTTTAGCAACCGGCATTTTTCAAATGTCGGATATCTTCTTCATTGATACGACGACCCAACAGCTGCATGGGGTATTCTTCGATGGTATTACCAACGTAACGGATATCATCCTATCTACCATTTTGCTATATGGTTTGATTCAGATAGCAGTTGAAGGCGGCATGATGCAGAAATGTTGTGACTTTTTGCTAAGTCGTAAGATGATTCAAAAGCCGGCAGGAGCAGAAGGCATTATCGCAATCGGTGTAGGTGTGGTAAATGTCTTACTGGCAGGCTGCGTCTTACCTTCAATCATCATGTTTAAAGATGTGGCAGATACGGTCGGTCAAAAGGCCGAGATTCCTGCCAGTCGAAGAAGCATACTCTTAACTGCGATGGCAACCAATGTGACTGCCATTGTCCCAATCAATTCCGCCTTTGTCATGGGTGCCGTAACGGTCGTTGCGGAAATGACAGCGAAAAATCCAATGCTGCCGAATGTTACACCATGGCAAATCTTTATATCGTCATATTACTGTTTGTTGTTAACACTTGTCTGTATCGCCTGGGTCGTACTTGGTCTGGGCAGACATAGAGAAAAAGTGAAACATAGCTTGCATATGCAAAGGAGTGGTGAAAGATGAGTGAAATGTATGATGTTGTCATTATCGGTGGCGGCCCTGCCGGATTAGCAGCTGCTATCTATGCAGGCCGCGCACAGCGCAAGACATTGCTGATTGAAAAAGGCAGCTATGGTGGAAGAATCAATGACACCAGAGAGATTCGTAACTATCCGGGCACAATTTCTGATAGTGGTGCCGGATTGATGGAAAAATTCAAGGAACATGCACGCAGCTATGCAACAAATGAATTCAAACGTACAACGGTTACCGGCGTTGAAAAAGCAGCGGATGGAAGCTTTGTGATCCATACCAAACGTCGTGGAGATTTCTTAGCACAGTGCGTGTTATTAGATACCGGCACAAAACCAAGAATCTTAGGTATTCCCGGTGAAGTTGAATTTGCCGGACATGGTGTTGCCTATTGTGCAACCTGTGATGCAGAATTCTTTAAAGGCAAAGAAATTTATGTGTTGGGTGCCGGAGATCAGGCAATTGAAGAAGCCGATTATCTGACAAACTTTGCAAGTAAAGTTACCATTATCGTCTTACATGAAGAAGGACATCTTGATTGTAATGAAGTCGCAGCAGAAATCGCCTTCCATAATCCAAAGATTCACTTCGTTTGGAATTCTACCTTACAAGAAATTAAGGGGAAAGAGGAAGTAGAAAGTTTAGTCATCAAGAATGTTGTCACCAATGAAAGTAAGGAAGTAAAAGCCGATGGTATTTTCTTCTTTGTCGGTATGGTACCGCAAACGGAATTTGTAAAGGACTTGGTTGCCTGTGATAAGAAAGGGTATATCAAGGTAAATGAAAAGAAAGAAACCAATGTACCTGGTATTTATGCAATTGGGGATTGTACCCAAACTTTCTTACGACAGGTTGTAACTTCGGCCGCCGATGGTGCGATTGCGGCAACGGCCAGTGAGCGCTATGTGAAAGAAAAGAAACAGATTGATGCAATCCTAACACCAGACAGTGGTAAAGTAGCCTTTCTGTTCTACAATCCATATGATAGTGCTCAAATTGATGTTCTTACGAAGATGGAAGAAAAGCTTGGTGAAACTTATCATGTCATACGTCAGGATATCACACGCCAAAGCTTATTGTATGAACGCTTGCAAATGCACAATGTACCAGCAGCCGCTTATTATGAAAACGGCCAAGTAGAACGCATCGAAGAATCTTTATAAAGAAAATAGAAAAATGGCTCATACAGCGAAGAATGCTGATGAATAAAAGAAAGAATGGAGGAATGAGTTATGGGACAGCCAAGTGTTTTCCCTCATGGAGTTACTGTTTATGATCCAAAAAAATGTTGGAGTGGGTATACGATCGTACCGTTGATCAATGATGGTGTCTTGTTGTTTGATATGAATGGAAATGAAATCCGTCGTTGGAATATGCATGCCATGCCACCAAAATTATTACCAGGAGGTTATGTGATTGGCCTTTCCGGTTACCGTCATCCAGACTATGGTATGCAGGATGGTGTTAACCTGATTGAGATTGATTATGATGGAAATATCGTATGGGAATTTGATAAATTTGAAGAAATCAATGACCCGGGCAGAGATCATCGCTGGATGGCACGTCAACATCACGATTATCAAAGAGAAGGAAATCCTGTCGGCTATTATGTGCCAGGCATGGATGCCAAACCATTAGAAGGGAATACACTGATTCTCGTACATCAAACAGTGCATAATCCTAAAATCTCAGATAAAAAGCTATTGGATGACTGTATGATCGAAGTCGATTGGGAAGGTAATATCTTATGGAAATGGTCAATTACCGATCACTTTGATGAATTAGGCTTTGATGAAGCAGCCTTAAATATCCTTTCCAGAGATCCGAATATGCGTTCATCTGATGGCGGTGTCGGTGATTATTTGCATGTGAATTGCATGAGTTATCTTGGACCTAATAAATGGTACGATCAAGGAGATCAGCGCTTTAAACCAAACAATATCATCTTTGATTGCCGTGAAGCTAACATTTTAGCAATCTTAGATAAGGAAAGTGGTAAGATTGTTTGGCGCATCGGTCCTGATTTCAACGCAACACCGGAATTGAAAAAATTAGGTTGGATTATTGGACAACATCACTTCCACATGATTCCCAAAGGACTTCCTGGTGAAGGCAACTTGTTAGTATTTGACAATGGTGGTTGGGGCGGCTATGGCGTTCCTAATCCAGGCTCTAAAAACGGAACGAAAAATGCGCTGCGCGATTATAGCCGTGTATTAGAATTCAATCCAATCACATTGGAAGTTGTTTGGAAATTGACACCAAAAGAACTCGGTCATGCCATTCCTACCGATGCTAGTAAATTTTACAGTCCTTATGTATCCAGTGCCCAGCGTTTGCCAAATGGAAATACCCTAGTGACAGAAGGCAGCGATGGTCGTATAATAGAAGTAACGGCAGAGCATGAGATTGTTTGGGAATGGATTTCACCATATTATACACATAATGAAACCGGACCAAAGAATAATATGATCTATCGTGCATATCGTTATCCATATAGCTATGTACCACAAGAACCGACACCACAGGAAGTTGTGATTCCTAAAATTGATAATATTACCTATCGTGTACCAAATGCCGGTGTCTTTGGTGCTAAGAAGATTATTGATGTAGAGGGAACTTTACCTTATTATCAGGATGTAGCTCTTTGTGTTGCGACCGATGATGAAGAAGACATGAGCAAGCGTGAAAAAGTATTTAGCGTAGATACGGATTTATTTGAACCGGTAAACAGCTTTGCGGATTGGAATGAAAAAGTATTAAAGGTAAATGATAAACCAGTGCTTGTCTTGTTTGGTGCTGAACGTTGTGTTCATTGTAAAGCGTTACATCCGGTATTAGAGGAAGCTTTGCAGGATGAATTTAACAGTAGTTTCCATATCCGCTATGTCAATGTGGATGAAAATAAGGACATTGTGGATGCATGTCATGTACAGGGTATTCCTGTTGTGGCAATCTATCGTCATGGAAAAGAAGTACAACGCTTTAATGGAGAACGGGATTACGATGATGTCTGTGATTTCTTAGATCAGGCATTTGCATAAAACTACATGAGGCAGGAGGTAGACTTCCTTGGAAAACCGTATATCGCAACAGACACCTTTCGCATATCGCTGTTTACATCATCCCGTATATGGGAAGGCCTTTCGTTATCAGTGTTATAAAACAGCAGAAATCATTCATCCAACAGGAACACCGATTGAAGAATTTGGGATTGTGGTGGATGGTATCTTAAAGGCAAATCTGTATACCGTAAATGGCTGTGAATTGTGTAGTGCTTACTTTGAAGATTGTGATGTGTTTCCCGAATTTCTCTACTTCACTGGTAAAAAAGTATATACGTATACATTGGCAGCGGTTAAGAAAACAGAAGTTGCATGGATAGCGACTTCTGTTTTTGAGCGTATGTTACAGGATGATTCCGAAATGATGTATTCCTTTATGCTCTATATCTCAAAACGTGGATTAAAGAATCAGATGTTGCTAAATTGCTTGAATTATCAGACAATTCAAGAGCGTGTCGCGTATTGGCTGATTGGCATGAATAATCTTTCGCAAAATGAACACATTCCTTTGCCAAAGTCACAAACGATGTGGGCAAATACCTTGCGCGTTTCACGTTCTTCTCTGAACCAAGAAATCAAGCGTATGGAAGCTTTAGGATATTTTCGCATTGATGGACATAATCTGGTGTTATTAAATCAAAAAGCATTGGAAGATTTACTATAGCCATAAGAGGATATGCATGTAGGATAAACGATAATGAAAAAGCATAAAAAGAAACGATTGGTTCTTTTTATATGGTAAAGATGTTTTCCTATTATGAAATGTTTATGTGTAAAGGGATGGTATTGAAAAAGAAGATTACTAGCTATTGTTCAATTATACAATAGTTGCAACCTTCTTTTTTCTTTTTATTTATGATGAGCAAAGCTCTTTACAAGGATAGTGTTTTTATTTTTGAGCATCGATAAACTTACGGATATTGCTGGCATTGGCATATGCCTGATAGTCCTGCTCATCGGCAACAATCAAGGTTGGAGCTAACATGACCTTATATTGTTTTGTCAGCTTCTGATTCTCTTCAGCATCAATTTTTTCATAAGGAATGCCTGCTTGCTCTAACCATGTGGTAGCAATCTTGCAATTTGGACATGTCTTTGTGGTAAAGAGCATGACTTTTTTAGATTGTACCTCTGGTTTTTTCACTTCCTCATCTTTGTGAGGGGCGAACACATCTCTTCCTTTTAAGACGCTGTGGCCGATATCATATTCCTTACGTTCTTTATATTCCTGGGATTTACCTTCATTCCAGTTCTGGATTGGTCGATAGTACCCTGTGATACGGCTCCATACTTCGGTCTTAGCACCACAGTGAGGGCAAGTGTATTGTTCACCGGTGATGTAGCCATGGTTTGGACAGATGGAATACGTAGGGGATAAAGTATAATATGGCAGTTTGTAGTTTGCGGCAATGGTGCGTACCAAAGATGCAGCTGCTTTCCAATCTGGAAGTTTCTCGCCTAAGAAGGCATGAAATACTGTTCCTGATGTATATAATGTTTGCAATTCATCCTGTACATCCAAAGCATCAAAGATATCTTCCGTAAAGCCTACCGGCAAGTGTGAACTATTGGTATAGTAAGGGCTATTGCCTTCTTCTGTTGCGGTAATGATATCTGGATAATGTGCTTTATCATGTTTTGCAAGACGATAGGTCGTTGATTCAGCAGGTGTTGCTTCCAAGTTGTATAGATCACCATATTCTTCCTGATAGATCACCAGACGTTCACGCATATGATTTAAAACTTCTTTTGCGAATTCCTGTGTTTCTTTATGGGTCAGATCTTTTCGCAGCCAGTTGGCATTTAAGCCGACCTCATTCATACCAATCAAACCAATGGTTGAGAAATGGTTCTCAAAAGTGCCTAAATAACGTTTTGTATAAGGATACAGACCTTCATCTAATAATTTGGTTATAACCGTACGTTTTGTTTTCAAAGAACGTGCGCTGATATCCATTAAATGATCTAAGCGATTATAGAATTCTTCTTTGTTCTTAGCTAAATAGGCGATTCTAGGTAGGTTGATCGTTACAACACCAACAGAACCTGTGCTCTCTCCACTACCGAAGAATCCACCAGATTTTCTTCGTAATTCACGCAGATCCAGACGCAGACGGCAGCACATGCTACGTACATCGCTTGGTTCCATATCACTATTTACATAATTAGAGAAATAAGGAGTACCATACTTCGCTGTCATTTCAAATAATAAACGATTGTTTTCGGTATCTGACCAATCAAAATCAGAGGTGATAGAATAGGTTGGGATTGGATACTGGAAACCACGTCCGTTTGCATCACCTTCCAGCATGACTTCAATAAAGGCTTTATTGATCATGTCCATCTCTTTTTTACAATCCTTATATTTAAAGTCTACCTCTTTGCCGCCTATGATACAGTTCATTTCAGCCAGATCATTTGGAACGGTCCAGTCTAAGGTGACATTAGAGAAAGGTGCCTGTGTGCCCCAACGGCTAGGGGTATTAACACCATAAATGAAGGATTCCACACACTTCTTTACCTGATCATAATCAAGGTTATCAACTTTTACAAATGGCGCTAAATACGTATCAAAGGAAGAAAAGGCTTGTGCACCTGCCCATTCATTTTGCATGATGCCTAAAAAGTTTACCATCTGGTTACAAAGCGTTGCTAAATGAGAAGCCGGTTTTGAGGTAATCTTGCCAACCACACCGCCAAGACCTTCCTGAATCAATTGTTTTAATGACCAACCGGCACAATAACCGGTTAACATGCTTAAATCATGGATGTGCAGATCACCATTCTTGTGAGCATTAGCAATTTCATCATCGTAGATTTCAGAAAGCCAATAGTTAGCAGTAATGGCACCACTGTTATTTAAGATCAAACCGCCTACGGAATAGGTGACCGTCGAATTTTCTTTAACACGCCAATCGGTTGCTTTTACATAGCTGTCAACTAAGTCTTTATAATCTAAGATCGTCGAACGCATATTACGGATCTTTTCACGCTGTTTACGATACAGGATATAAGATTTTGCGACATCGGCATAATCTGCCTGAATCAATACATCCTCTACACTGTCCTGAATGTCTTCGACATGAATGCGTTCCTCTTTGATTTTTGGCTCAAAATCACTGGTGACGCGCAATGCCAACATATCAATAACACTTGGATGATATTGGCGCTGGACAGATTCAAATGCCTGGGTGATGGCTATGGTAATCTTGGCGATATCGAAATCGGTAACCTTTCCATCTCTTTTAATTACTTTGTACATAATTTTCTTCCTTTCCTTTACAAGCCTCTAAGCTGTGTATTTGCAATATATGGAATAACAGCTTCTTGTAACTGTTTCATGGTTTGGGCATCGTAAGCGTGTAGCCCTTTTTGAATTACTCGTTCACTATCGACGAAGCCTTGCAGATAATACGCTCTGGCATCCTTGAGCCATTTTCCGATTTCCTGCACATCGGCTAAGGTATGAAGCTCTTTTACAATTGTTGTCCGAAATTCATAAGGAATGTGATCTTCCATTAAATATGCGGCACTTTCTATGATCGGTGTCACATCAAAATTGTGAATGCCGGTTGTTTCAGGATAACGCTTTAGACAATTTTTAATGTCCATTGCGACATAGTCAATCAGTTTTTTCTCGACGAGTTCTTTTAAACGCTTTGGATAACTGCCGTTTGTATCTAGCTTTATTTGGTAACCTAATTCTTTGATGGTTCTTAAAAAAGATTCTAAGGTATCATTTAATAAAGGCTCACCACCGGTAATACAGACACCCTCTAAGACACTGCGGCGCTTTTTTAAAAAAGCGATAATATCTTTGGTAGGTATTTGCGAGGTATTCTCATTCAAGAAGACCAAATCGGCATTTTGACAAAACGGGCAGCGCATATTACAGCCACCGGTGAAAATCGTGCTTGCCATCTTCTGCGGATAATCCAACAGAGTCAATTTCTGCAAGCCAAAGAGCTTAATTTCTTTTTCATCTTCCATGGCATCATACTGCTTAGCTTTTTCAGTTAAAGCATCTAGCAAAGCTTCTGTATTCGCGCATTCGCTCGCACTCATGTCGCGAGTCAAGCGTTCCCACCATTCTCGTCGAATGAGATAAATCTTTGAAATGATGTCTTTTGTACGATCGGTTGTATAGAGCAAGCGCACTCTTTTATCTGTCGTACTGGCACAAGATCGAACATAGCCGGCATCCTCTAATTTACCAATACTTTTGGTAATGGTACCTTTATCAAAACATCCTCTCACTGCCAGTTCCTGCATGCTGATTCCTTCATTTTCATAAATCAGAATCAGAAAAGGAAGCTGTCCGGCATTGATATCATAATCACTTAACTGTTTATCATAATATTTTTGCCCACAACGATAAAGAATGGAAATATTCATTAATAAATAATTGTTGCTTTCCATGTCATCACTCCAAATGGTTGACTATTCAACTATTTGTATGATAACACAGCTTTTTTGTAACTTCAACCGTTTGGACCATGTAAATTATGAAAGTGTAGTAAACGTTTTCATTTGTAATACTATTATCGTTGGTTGTCTAATGTTATAATGATACACACTGTTTTTGTGTGTAAACCTGTGCTTTCTATCAGAATGTGCTATGATAATAGACAAAAGACGAAAGAAGGATAAAATCATGATGGGTGTGTTTTTAGCTGGGATGGGATTGTTGGTGTGCCTTGTGAGTTATCTGCAATTGCGATGGATACATCAACAAATACAAGGCTTTTTTTATCGGTGCCTGCAAGTGTTGTTAGTGAGTGGTGATGGTATTTTATTTTATCGCTTCAGCAATCAATTTTATCGTTTGCAGCAAGAATCTTTACGTGCATGGATCCTACTTATATCAACAATTGTGCTGGTATGGTTCATACTATTTGCCCTCATGCAGGGGATTGCCTTTTTGTTAGAAAAAAGAAGGGCTTATAAGTTATCTTTGCGATATATTCTAGGAGGATGTATTCTTTTTACTGCATTGTTTGTGTATATCGGTTATCGGCAGGCAGCACCGCTTGTCTTGCGTAGCTATAGTGTAACTGCGAAAATGAACATAGTGAAAGATCTGCAGTTTTATTTACTTAGTGATTTGCATTTAGGAAGTGGAGTGGACAAGCAACGTATGGATCAAATGTTTGCGATGTTAGAAAAGCAGCCAATGGATGCTTTGTTAGTGGCAGGAGATCTCTTTGACGAAGCAACGCCAATTACTGACTTACAGTATTTTTGTATGAAATGTCGTAATGCTTCCTTTCATGATAAAATTTATTATAGTCCCGGCAATCATGAATTGCTGAGTAAGAATCGTAAAGCATATGAAACCCTCTTGAAACAAAGTGGCATTCATATCCTGAAAGATGAAACAGCCTTCGTAGATCATCGGTTTTATGTGATTGGACGCAAGGACAAAAAGGAAAGACGTATGGAGCTTGCCACCTTTATAAAATCCTGTCAAGCAGACAAGCCAATTATCGTTATCGATCATCGACCATGCTTTGATGATGTCCATGCGATAGATTTACAAGTCAGCGGGCATACGCATCAGGGACAGATCTTTCCTAATACTCTCTTTACAAAGTTGGCATATCCTTATGATTATGGAACTTATCAAAAGCCATATCCGATGATTGTCAGCAGCGGAGCAGGTACTTGGGGCTTGCCAATACGTATAGGAACAACCTCTGAAATTGTTAAAATAACGCTTAAGGGGCAGTAGCTTAGGCAATGTTATTGAAATTTGCCCAAATGCCAAAGATTTTTGCTAGTGTTTTTTTAGCACAATCGCTATAATAGAACCACACAAAACGTAGAAAGGGGTATTCGATGTTAAAAGATAAGTTAATTGCATTGCGTAAAAAAAGTGGTTATAGTCAGCAAGAGCTAGCCGATTTGCTTTCTTTAACAAGACAAACCATATCGAACTGGGAAAATGGGCAAAGTGCACCGACTTTTGATAAAGCTATCGAATTAGCGGCTATCTATCATATTTCTTTAGACGATCTTGCGGATAACCAATTAGAGATACTAGCTCAAGAAAAAACAAAGAAGGATTTGCATGTGTTACAGGCTTTACAGGGAAAGACGGTTATTTTAGATTGTGAGGATTTTGATTACATGCTGAATTCCTATAACGAGAAAGCAAAGGTGCTGGAGGTTACGAAGGAATGGATACGAGTGGCTTATACAAGAGGAAAAAGCAATACTTTTTTCAAAAAAGAAACATTGATAAAACTTATTGATACAAGGGCTATCCATGGCTTTATGATCGTGGAGGAAGCAGCATGACAATATTTTTATTGCTAATCATCCTTGTGTTATTGTGCTATCTTATGAAAACAGTGACACATGGGGAAAAGGAAAAACAGACTGTAAAAGATCAACCATCATTAAATTATCAAGCCATATTGCCGCAATATCTTAAGAAGAATTGCTCGATCATCTTAAAAAAACCACTGGCATCACTAGATGCGATGTATAGCATTGAAGGTGTTTTATGTGATTTAGATGATGAATGGTTGTTAATAGAAACCATGACAAAACGAAAAACAATCGTGCGCATGCTGCGTATTGATACTATACAAAGTATCAAAGAAATCATAGATTAAACAAGAGTTGCACATAAAAAACAAGCGATGGCATGCCTATCTTACAGGAGGAAGTAGTATGATAAGAAAAATGGAAGCTATGGACCATGACGTTGTTATGGATATTTGGCTACATGGCAATCTAACAGCGCATTCCTTTCTATCACCTACCTATTGGAAAAAACAGTATGCGATGGTTTCTCAAGCCATACAAGAAGCAGAGGTATATGTATATGAGGAGAATGGTGCTGTTGTAGGGTTTGCCGGATTACAGGATACGTATGTTGCGGGTATCTTTGTAAATGAAGCAATGCAAAATAGGGGCATTGGAAAGAAGTTAATGGATGAATTAAAAAAACACAAAACAATTTTACAATTGCATGTATATGAAAAGAATGAAAAAGCATTGCGTTTTTATCAAAGGGAACACTTTGCTATTTTAGCAAAAGAAAACGATGCAGAAACGAATGCTCAGGTATATCACTTGATGTGGAAAGCATAAAAAAACCATGCAAGCATATGAAAAATGATGTTTGTCTGCATGGTATAGGAAGCATAAAGCAAACGACTTTATGCTTTTTTTTGAAATGGTAAAACATAAAAAAAGCCTTTTTGCAAAGGCTAGTTCGTATGTTGGTGGGGAAGGCGGGACTTGAACCCGCACGGGATTAACTCCCAACGGATTTTAAGTCCGTTGCGTCTGCCTATTTCGCCACTACCCCAAGTAATGGAGGTTCCGATCGGACTTGAACCGATGATCACAGAGTTGCAGTCTATTGCCTTACCACTTGGCTACGGAACCTTATATTTATTTTTGATTGCCCCACATCATCGGTGCTATAACATTATATAATAAAATACAAAAAATGCAAGCAGAAATTTAAAAAAAATTTAATTTTTTTCATGAGAAAATAAATAGATGTGCAAAAATAAATCCATAGCTCCTTTTATGATGGAGGAGTTATGGATGTTAGCAAGAACTAGTAGAGAAAGGCAACTTCCGTTTTTACCCAATCTTACTTTACCATCTGTATGTGAAAGATAAACTTATGAAAATTGATTATCTAATGGATAGCAGACGGTAGGATCAATATACAGATAATTTACATAATGATAGCGTATTTTTGGATGACCATCGTGAAATATCTTATAGAATGCATAATAATCACTGATATTCAAATCATCCTCTAGATAATCAGACGCATGAAAAATCATCGAGAGTTTTAATTGTTTGACTACCTTTGCGAAATAAGCGGTCATATGTTTTACATCAGAAAAGGTTTGTTCATTATAAGCGACTCCCATATCTTTTTGAATAGTATCCATATGTAAATACACGGTATTGGTGATGGAAAGCTCAAAGAATTGTTGAATCACTTCACGTATGCGATTGATCTCTTCTTGCTTATCGTATTGATTTAATGGCCGCAACTGTTGGGGGTTTTGCGAAAGCGGTAAGGTCAAAGATGTTGGAATAAGGTACATATCCATAGAATCATCTTCCTGCATACTGGCTACCATGATATAAGGAAGATGCTTTCCGGTGATGAGGATGTTCTGCGTATCTTTTGCGTGTACAGGTGTTAAGATAAATAAAAATAACACCATGAGAAAGACTGTATAAATTTTTTTCATAGGATTACCCTCCTTCTAAGGTTAGTATGTATGCTACGATGGTCTTCATGCAAAAGTAGATAAGGGATTTTTCTTATCACGAATCTCAATCTGAAGGCATTCGCTATGAGCTTGCTATTGCAACAATTGTTCTCTAGGAAGATCAAAAAAGCGTTTTCATTATTATGGATTGTTCAATTTATGTAAAATCATTGGAAGTAATATGAAGTAAAATTAAGAATTAAAAGGTTGATTTGTTCATTTTGTATGCTAAAATGAATATAACTTGAACAAAGGGAGGATGTGGAAAGATGAGGAAGGCAATCGTGGCATTGTTTTTAATAACGGCAATTCTGTTGCTGAGCATTCGTCAGGAAAGAGAAACCATCATTATTTATTCTTCCATGGAACAATTTCGTGGGGAAGAATTGCAAAAACAATTGAATGAACAATTTCCTGATCTGCATGCCATGGTGATGTATGTGCCAACCGCCAAAGCCGCAGCAAAAATCTATGTGGAAAAGGATCAAAGTGATGCCGATATCATCGTAGGATTGGAATCCAGCTATATGGAAAAAATCAAAGAGGAATTAGCGGATATCAAAGGTTATAGCAAATTATCTTATCTGCGTGAATTACAACCGGATAAATTTGATAATCGCTATGTAATCTGGGAACGTCAGGCAGGGGCTTTCATTATCAATACCGAAGTTTTAAAAAAACACCATCTTCCTATTCCGACAACATATGAACAGCTGTTAGATCGCAAATATTATAATCTTATCGCCATGCCCGATCCGAAATCCAGTGGTACCGGCTATTTCTTTTATAAGAATTTGGTGAATACCATGGGAGAAGCGAATGCCTTAGCATATATTGATAAACTGGAATATAATGTGAAGCAATTTAGTGAAAGTGGCAGTGGACCTATTAAATTATTAATACAGGGCGAAATTGGAATCGGTTTAGGGCTGACTTTTCAAGCAGTAAATCAGATCAATGAAGGTTCACCATTTCAAATTGTCTATCCGAAAGAAGGTTCTCCATATTCATTGACTGGCACTGGCATGATGAAACATAGCAGCAATGATGCCGATGTACAACGTGTATTTGATTTTATCATAAATGATTTTCTATTATATGATAAGGAACATTTCTCACCGGAGCAGATCTTGCAGCATCAAAAAAATACAATACCCAATTATCCGAAACATATTCCTTATGCGGATATGACGGGAATCGAAGATATACATGAAAAAGAAAGGTTGTTAGAAGTATGGAAGTACTAAAGGATGCAAAACTCATCGTTAAAGATCTATATAAAAACTTTGACGGAAAGGATATTTTAAAACATATCTCCTTTGCTGTAAAAGAAGGAGAATTCTTAAGTGTATTAGGACCAAGTGGCTGTGGAAAGACAACCTTATTGCGTATTCTGATTGGTTTGGAGAAACAAGATGATGGTGAAATCTTATTAGACGCTCAAGATATTTCACATTTAAAGCCAAGTGAACGTGGAATGGGCATCATTTTTCAAAACTATGCGTTATTCCCGAATATGAGTGTCTTGGAAAATGTGGAATATGCCTTAAAACTGCGTGCTGATTTGAAGCAAAACAGTCGTAAGATTGCTCTGTCCACCTTAGAGGCAATCGGTATGCTGGATCAGATTGATAAACGTCCTTCCCAATTATCCGGTGGGCAGCAACAGCGTGTAGCGATTGCCAGAACGCTTGCCTTAAATCCTAAGATTATATTATTGGATGAGCCTATCAGCGCATTGGATGTCAGCATGCGCGAGGTCATGAAAAAGGAATTAAAGGATATTCAGAAAAAATTTAACTCGACAATGATCTTTATTACCCATGAACAGGAAGAGGCCTTTTATTTATCCGATCGCATCATGGTCATGAGTGAAGGCAATATTGAACAAATCGATACACCGAGAAATATTTATGAACATCCGGCAAATGATTATATCAAAGATTTTGTCATTGCTCATTTAGATAGTAAGTTAGCATCGTTGTGTGTGTGCACAGGGAAGAATGTTTATGAAAAATAGAGGCTTTCGCGCAGGTAAGCTGTTGGTGCTCATCTTCTTATGTTTTTCTGTATTACTGCCTCTTTTCACTTTGTTTTTTCATATTGATGGAGAAGATATCAGTAAGGTCATCCACAGCCCGCAATTCGCGCCGATGTTGATAAATTCTTTGATAACGACGACACTGGCTACGATCTTTTCTGTTTCACTAGCCTTTGCTTTGGCCTGGTTCATGAATCGTACCAATCTTCGGTATCGTTCCATATTTACCGTTTTATTTACGTTACCGATGCTCATACCTTCCATCTCTCATGGCATGGGCTTGGTGTTATTATTTGGCGATAACGGACTCATTAGTAATCTTTTGCATATGAAGTTTTATTTATATGGATATAATGGCATTATCTTAGGTTCTATTTTATACTCCTTTCCTGTTGCTTTCCTCATGCTGTGTGATACCTTTCAATATGAGGATTATACGACCTATGAGGCGGCAACTGTTTTAGGACTAAGTAAGAAACAACAGTTTCTTACAATTACTTTGCCCAATGTGAAAGGCCCTTTGATCAGTGTGATTTTTTCTGTTTTTACCATGATCTTTACCGATTATGGAGTACCGCTGGTTGTTGGTGGGAAATCCATGACATTGCCGGTTTATATGTATCGAGAAGTAATCGGCTTGCTTGATTTTTCAAAAGGGGCCATCATTGGGATATTGCTGTTAATACCGGCCTTTATCGCCTTTATCATTGATTTTAAAAATGATAATAAAGGAAATAGTTCTACGGTTACAAGAAACTATGTCATAACACCTAATCGCAAACGTGATCGCATTGCCTATATTATCTGCATTGCCACGGTGGTGTTTATCTCTTTGCCGATTATCACCTTCGCCATTTTATCCTTTGTCAAACAATATCCTACCGATATGAGTTTTTCCTTGGATAATGTAGTACAGGCTTTTGATCTGGGAGTTCGCATGTATCTTAAAAATGCGTTAGCAATTGCCTTATTGACCAGTATCCTTGGTGTGTGCTTAACCTATTTTACGGCATTTATTACCGCCCGCAGCCATCATAGCTTTTCCAATATGGCGCTGCATCTGATTTCCATGATATCACTGGCCATTCCCGGTGTGGTTTTAGGTTTGAGCTATGTGCTGTTTTATAAAGGAAGCCTACTTTATGGAGGACTTTCCATTCTGGTACTCGTCAATATTACGCATTTTTTCGCCAATCCATACTTGCTTGCTTATAATTCCTTACAGCAGTTTCACAGCAATTTGGAAGATATCTCAGCAACGATGGGGATTTCTAAACTGCGAATGTTAAAAGATGTATATATTCCATGTACGCAAGCAACCATCATTGAAATGTTTTCTTATATCTTTGTGAATTGTATGGTTACCATATCGGCGGTGTCTTTTTTGGCAAATTTCCGTAATATGCCATTATCTTTGCTGATTCCACAATTTGATTCACAATCACTCATTGAAGCAACGGCTTTTATCTCTATTGTGATCTTAAGCGTGAATTTGGTAATGAAGCTGATTATTTATTTACTAAAGCGTTCCTTACAAAAAGAAAAGTAGTTTGCAAGAACAAAGGGAAATGCTATAATACGATTACATAAAGGAGAAACGGAATTATGACGCTAACATTAAATCAATTTGAATTACTTGTCTACATAGAACGTCATCAAAACACAAAGATCACACAGCGAGCATTGGCAAAACAGTTGGATGTATCACTGGGTGTTGTTAATAAAACACTGGCAGAGCTATTGGAAAGTGAAATGCTGCGCAGTATTCGCAATTCAGTGTATGATGTGACATTAAAAGGCTATGAAACCTTAGAACCTTACCGGGTGAAAAAAGCTATCTTCTTAGCTGCCGGCTTTGGCTCTCGTATGGTGCCTATCACTTTAAATACACCAAAACCATTAGTACTTGTTCATGGGAAACGCATCATTGAAACCTTATTGGATGCGGTCGTCGCAGCCGGTATTGAGGATATCACAATCGTACGAGGTTATTTAGGTGAGCAGTTTGATGTCTTGCTGCATAAATATCCGAAAATTAAATTTATTGAAAATCCATTGTATAATGAGACCAATAATATCTCCAGTGCGTATCTGATCAAGGATATGATGGAAGGTGCATATGTGTTGGAAAGTGATTTGCTATTATACAATCCGGAAATTATTCGCAAATATGAATATGCGACCAATTACTGTGGGATTAAAGTAGATGTTACCGATGATTGGTGTTTTCATACGAAAAAAGGATATATAACCAAATTGGGTGTCGGGGGAAAAGATTGTCATCAGATGGTCGGTATTTCTTATTGGAATAAGGAAGATGGCAAAACGATGGCTGAGGATATTGATACCGTATTTAGAATGCCGGGAGGTAAAGAAAAATATTGGGATGAGGTGGCTTTAGCGGAATGTCTGCATCATCATAAGGTTATGGTAAAACCGGTTCATCAGGAAGATATTGTGGAAATAGATACATTTAAAGAATTGAAACAAATTGATCCAATCTATAATGTATAGTAAAGTTTTTATGTGGCATATTGTTACTAGGTGAAACATATGAAGGAAAAAATCTATGAATTTGATGCCATTATCAAAAAAGTGGAAGATATAGATGGAGCGTATGTCGAGATTCCCTTTGATGTGAAAAAAGAATTCGGCAAAGGACGTGTGTATGTTCATGCATGGTTTGATGATGTACCTTATGATGGCAGTTTAGTTAAGATGAAGACTCCTTGCCATATTTTAGGGATACGCAAGGATATTCGTGCAATAATCAACAAACAGCCTTCAGATTCTGTGCATGTGAAATTGCAAGAGCGTGATCCTAAGGCAAAAAAACAGTAAATGATAAGAACTTGTGCTACACTATAGATGAGGAGTGATAATGATGAAAACAATAACAATAACGATTGAAGGCATGATGTGCCAACATTGTGAAACACGTGTTCAAAATGCTGTTATGGCACTAGACGGAGTGACTAGCTGTGAAGCAAGCGCAAAGAACAATCAGGCAGTCATTACCTTTGATGAAACGAAGGTTAAAGAAGAAAATATTAAAGAAACCATTGAAGAAGTTGGCTATGAAGTAAAATAGGTGCGTGAGAAATCACGCACCTTTTTCAATCTGGATGTCTTAAAATAGCTGGAAATGTTACTTAATAAAAATCATGCGTACGGTCATATCCATTACGTAACTGTAGGTCCAGATATAATTCAGCTAATACGCCTTCATAATAGGGATTGACAAACCAATTACCGATAATCAATAAACTGCCTAGAATACGCCAACCGATAAAGGATAGATCAAGTACAAACATATCAAATTTATGATGCATTGTCATATGCCGGGAGCGCGCAAAGGCTTCTTCACTGCTCAATGACGGATCTTCTGCCAACAGATATGGAATCATCTGATATTCATAGGATTTTATGATGCCAGGGATAACAAATAACAAGGTCCATAAGAAGATTTTGATATTTTTTAACAGCATAATCTTTACGACATTGAGATAATTATCTGAAAAAATTGAAAAGATAACGGATATACTTTGTGCTTCCTGTATATTTTGGAGAAAAAAGCGATTGACACCGCAACGTAAAGGATTGGCGATAAAGATACCGTACAGAATACCTATAATGCCAATAATAAAAACAATTAAAAATGCAAAGCCCAAAAAGTTGTTTAGCCAAATGGTATCAAAGATCGTCGCATCATGGAAAGTATAAGTTAAAGATCCAACGCCCAATGTGATACCATCCTTATAATCGGATACATGATGTGTTTGATTGGCAATAGAATCACTCATTCTGCCACATAATAACATGGCGATAAAGGAAACGAGAAACATCCTCCAATAGCTGCGCTGCATAACTGCCTTACAGCGGTCTTTTAATTCTTTTCGTGAAAACATAACATCACCCTTTCTCTATATATTAGCTAAAAGCCGGAATTCTATCTTTTGGTATCGTGAACCGCATGAAAACATTTTCTACCGTGTCTGAGAATTGAAAGCCTAATTTTTTCCAAAAGGCTTGCGCATCCTTGTTATGAAGATCTACCGGACAAGAAACTCTTGCTGCATTATATTCTTCTTGTAAGTAATGAATGCAGACTTTCGCCGCTTTTGTACCGAATCCTTGTTTCTGATAAGCATCCTCAATTAAGCAATTGATAATCTGATAGTTTTATCACCTACATACATGGAAACAAAGCCAATCATCGGATCATCCTCATAAATGGTAAATGGTATCATATCATGATAAAAGACATATGCTTCTGCCAATGAATGTGTTACCGTGTCAACAAAATTCGCATTTGCGACACTTGCTTTTAAAGCTAGACATCTTTCATGATTGGCTTCATTAATCGTTTGTAATCGTATCAATATACTCATCTTAATGCGATCTGATTTAGCAGTTACGTATGATTATTATAGCATATAAGTATTCATATAGGATAGGAAAAAGCAAACGTTGAGTGTTTCAGCGGAAAGAATGTAAAAGATAAGTAAAAGGATAAGAAAAGAAAGAAGAAAACATGATATAATACCTACATAAAAAAGCGAGGCGAAACTGATGAGGCTTGTACATGTATTTGTAGAACATCCGATATTACATTTAGACCATACGTTTACTTACCGTTGTTATGATGCCAATGTGAAACGTGGTGTCCGTGTTCAAGTGCCTTTTCATAAGACAAGCATCATTGGATTTGTCAGTAAAGTAGAAGAAGCAGATGAACAAACGCTTGCAAAATATCCTTATGAAATCAAAGAAATTACAAAGATTATAGATGCAGAACCATTGATCAATGAAGAACTGTTTACTTTGGCTGATTGGATGGGGAAAACATATATAGCTCCGCGTATCGCATGTTTTCAATGTATGCTGCCGGCAAAATTAAAACCAAGTTCAACACATGGCAAGATCAAGATGGAAACATGGGTACGGATTTGTAAAGAGCCGACACAAAAATTAACGGAAAAACAACAGGCTGCTTATGAACAGCTTGAGCGTCATGGCTGCATGCGGCGCAATACATTTTATCAAATGTTTAAATCCCCCGGTAAAAAATTGATTGCATATGGTATTGTCGAAAGCTATGAACAAGAAGCAAAGGCAAGCTTGCTGGAAAGTGAGCAGGATGAAGAAAAGACATTACAGCCGGATCAAAAAAAGGCTATGCAAAAGCTTTTACATGCAACCCAGGTCGTATCCTTACTACATGGTGTGACAGGAAGTGGGAAAACCGAGGTTTTTTTACAACTTGCCAAAAAAGTGTTAGAAACAGGACGACAGGTAGTGTTGTTGGTCCCTGAAATTGCATTGACTCCCCAAATGGTACAACGGGTAAAAGCACGTTTCGGGAAAGCAGTAGCTATTTATCATTCCGCATTAAATGCCCAAGAAAAGTATGAACAGTATCAATTGGTAAAAGAGCATAAAGTACAAATTGTCGTTGGTACACGCAGTGCTATTTTTATGCCATTTGATCATTTGGGATTGATTATTTTAGATGAAGAGCATGATACCAGTTATAAACAGGATGCAACACCACGCTATCATTGCCGTGATATTGCTGTATGGCGTGCAAAGTATCATCATGCGAAAGTCGTGTTGGCGAGTGCAACACCGTCTTTAGAAACATATGCCAGAGCTCATAAAGGTATTTATCAGCTAGTAGAAATGCCAAAACGCATCAATGCCCGTTTCCCTGAAATGCAATTGGTAGAAATGCGCAAAGCTGTAGGGAATTCAGAAAGCTATTTACTATCAAATGACTTATTGGATGCCATTTATGAGCGTCTGCAAAAGAAAGAACAGATTGTCTTATTATTAAATCGCCGTGGTTATACGCCAATCTTACGCTGCATTTCCTGTGGATTTGTTCAAATGTGTCCCCATTGTGATGTGGCAATGTCGTATCATAAAGAAGAACAGGTACTAAAATGTCATACATGCGGACACACGATGTCAGTACCCGCCTATTGTCCTACATGTGGTAAAGCCAGTTGGCGGTATTTAGGTATAGGTACACAAAAGTTGGAAGAATTTGTCCAGATCAAATTCCCACAGGCTCGTATTTTGCGCATGGATGCAGATACTACCGGAAAAAAACATGCCCATGAAGACATTTTGAAATCCTTTGGGAATCATGAGGCAGATATTCTTTTAGGAACGCAGATGATTGCAAAAGGATTAGATTTTGACAATGTTACATTGGTTGGCATTGTGAATGGCGATGCTATGCTGAATCGAAGTGATTATCGCAGCGGAGAACTGACATATGATTTATTAGAACAGGCAAGTGGCAGAAGTGGGCGTGGTGATAAAGCAGGAAAAGTCATCCTGCAAGTATATGATACGCAACACTATGCTATACAAAGTGCCCTTCATCATGATTATCTGATGTTTTTTAAGCATGAGATGCGTTATCGTCACTTAGCCGGATATCCGCCGTATCGTTATTTGGTATCTTTGGTTTTTTCTCATAAAACAAAAGAAATGGTGGAAAAGGATGTGAAAGCAGCCATGCAGATTTTAGAAAAGAAAGAAAACGGTAAGATTTTAGGTCCGGCTTCTTTAAATAAGCTACGTGACGAATATCGCATGCGGATCCTCTTAAAAGGAAAGGATCAAGCATTATTAAATCATTATGCATGGGATGTCTATCAGGACCATATAACAAAAAAAGCTAGAACACGATTGGATATTGATGTATCACCGGTGGTACTGGAGTAAAATATGAAAAAAGAACTTTTAAAAACAGTGTTGCCCTATGGTATTGCAATTGTATTATTGCTTATTGGCAGCCTTTATGATTATCAGATTACCAATGCTTTGCATGGCCGATTACCCTATAGTGGTGTTTTCTTTGAACGATTGATTTTAATTCCTTTGCAATCTATGGTCATCGTAACCTTTGCGATGTTGTATCTCGTAAAACGAAAATATAGATATCTTTTTTGTGCTATGATTGCCTCTATTTACGTCGTACAGGATGCCTTACATTACTGGATGCGCATAGACGCTCTATGGTTATATGGCATTCTTCTTATATTGGCAGTTCTCTATCTTTTCACAATCTTGCTTTTATTATCACAAATGGATCAACATTTATTGCAACAGCGGCTGCCTTTCTTTATCTTTTTTACTTGTGTGATGTTAAGTGTCGCAGTATGTACAACCATCATAAAGCATTTTTGGGGCAGAATTCGCTATCGTGATTTAACAAATGCACAGGATTTTATAAAATGGTATCTCCCACAAGGTGTTACCGGAAATCGCTCTTTTCCCAGTGGTCATACGAGCGGATTTACCAGCATCCTGTGTTTCTTAGAGTGGCGGAAAAACCGTTATGAAAAACCATCAATCGTGCGTACGATCATCATTTGGATGTTAATTATATACATGCCTATCTCACGTATGGCCATGGGGGCTCATTTTTTAAGTGATACTGCTGTCGGCTTTCTTATGACCTATAGCTGGTATTTGTTTTATCGAAGATATTATCGAAGGAGAGAAGTATTATGAATGCTAGAATGTTTGCTTATACAGCGCTTTGTCAGATCTGTATCCATAAAACCTATAGTAACCTTTATTTACGTAAAGAATTAGATAAGGCTGAACAAAAGGATAAAGGACTCATCACGACTATCGTATATGGAACCTTACAAAACTATCGCTTATGTCGCTATCAATGGGAAGATCTGGTACAGAAATTACCAAAAGCAGAAACAGCAGTCTTATTGGATATGAGCGCATATCAGTTGTTTTATATGGATAAACTGCCGGCATATGCCATCATCAATGAAGCTGTAGAGATAGCCAAAAAACATGGTGGTAAAAAACAGGGAGCATTAGTAAATGCCGTTTTACATAAGATCATGCAGCGAGGGCAAAGAGAATTGCCAAAGGATACGCTACAAAAGTTGGCAATAAAAACTTCACATCCGGATTGGCTCATCAATATGTGGAAGGCGCAATACGGAGAGGAAACTTGCCGCGCTATCTGTGAAAGTAATATGGAAACGCGTAAACAGTGCGCCAGAGTGAATCTCATGCGTATGAGTCGTGAAGAATTCCTAGCACAGGACAATTCATTTACGGCTGGACAATTAGCTTCTTCTGTATATTATCAAGGAACCTCTTTAGCCCATACTTCCTGGTATGAAGATGGTATGTTGTCCATACAGGATGAAGCCAGTCAACTGGTTGCTTATTGTGTAGATCCTCAGCCTAAGGAGCGCATCTTGGATGTATGTGCAGCACCGGGGACAAAGTCTACACATATGGCGGAATTGATGCAGGATGAAGGAGAAATCATCTGTGGTGATATTCATGAACATCGTGTGGAACTGATTCAACAAGGTGCAGATCGTTTACAGCTGCATAGCATTCATCCTGTTGTCATGGATGCGACGAAATTACAAGGATTACAGGAAGCTAGTTTTGATCGTGTGTTATGTGATGTACCTTGCAGCGGCTATGGGGTTTTAGCAAGAAAAAGCGATATCAAGTATCATATGCAGAGTGAGGATATGGATACATTGATTCCTTTACAAGCAGCTATTTTAGAAAAAGCAAGCACAATGGTGAAACAAGGCGGTATCCTTGTTTATTCTACCTGTACTTTAAATAAAAAAGAGAATGAGAAACAGGTGGAAACGTTCTTAAAGAAACATGAGGAGTTTACCTTAGTATCACAGAGAACGATATTTCCTTTTGAGTTTGGCAGTGATGGCTTTTATATTGCGAAGATGGAGAAGAAAGCTTAATTAAGATAGAGGGATTGATTATGAGAATCAAAGATAAGTGGGTAGAATAGAAAAGATTATTTTATGATTTTGTAGATGAGTATAATACGTAATTGGCATAGATTACGCAATTAATAGGATTTAAAAACCATAAAATGTGAGAGATGAGCATGCCGATCTTTCACCTTTTTGTGTTACATAGATAGTTAAGTGCTTGATATTTTACATTATATTTGGAATCTTTTTCATTGCGTAATAAAATGTTTCAGAGTATAATTCTGAATAACGAGGTGAACATGATGCTAGAAATAAAAGTGTTAGAAAAGGTTCTGGAAACGGCTCTGAAAACCGGAGGCGATTTTGCGGAAATCTTTGAAGAAAAAAATTATCGTAATTCTATTTCCATGCTGAATGGAAAGGTTGAAGATGTTAACAGTGGAATACGCAGAGGGATTGGTTTGCGTATCTATCATGGGTTAGAATCGGTATATGCGTATACCAATGATCTAAGTGAAGAAAATTTGATAAAAACAGCGAAGCAGTTATCTGCCGCTATTGATGATCAACAAGTCATTGAACATGTCAAACTTCAGGAAGTAACCTATGAGAATGCGCATCCGGTTACGTTATATCCAAAGACATTTCCAATGGAAAAGAAAGTCGCATTGCTGAAGCGTGCTAATGATGCTGCCATGGCATACGATACACATATTCAAAAAGCCATGTCATTTTTAATGGATGAAGAACAGCATGTTGCAATTGCCAATAGCGAAGGTCGCTACATTCAAGATACGCGTGTGCATACCCGTTTAGGAGTTACCGTAATTGCAGAAGACGGCGATTTGCATGAAACCGGAAGCTGTGCGCCAGGTTCTAGCAAGGGCATGGAATTTTATGAAGAAGCACTTCCGGAAGAAACAGGGAAAGAAGCAGCTAGAGCAGCAATGCAGATGCTTTATGCAGATGATTGTCCTAGTGGCACAATGCCTGTCGTGATTGAAAACGGCTTTGGCGGCGTTATTTTCCATGAAGCGTGCGGGCATGCTTTAGAGGCTGCAGCAGTTGCGAAAGGTCAGTCTGTATTCTGTGGTAAATTAGGACAGAAAATAGCAAGTGAGTGTGTTACGGCAGTCGATGATGGAACGATACCAAATGCATGGGGTTCTGAAAACATTGATGATGAAGGAAACTTCCAACAGCGCCGTGTATTAATTGAAAATGGTATTTTAAAGAGTTATATGATCGATAGACTCAATGGTCGCAGAATGGGTATGGAAAGTACCGGCAGTTCTCGTCGAGAATCTTATAAATATGAAACAACTTCCCGTATGTCAAATACTTTTATTACAGAGGGAAATAATACGTTGGAAGATATGATTGCAGGTATTTCTTATGGCTTATATGCAAAATCCTTAGGTGGAGGAAGTGTAGATCCAAGTACCGGAGATTTTAACTTCTCAGTACGTGAAGGCTATTTGATCAAAGACGGTAAAATCAGTAAACCGGTGAAAGGTGCTACTTTGATTGGTAATGGTGCTGATGTCTTGATGAAAATAGATATGGTAGGGAAAAATGTATTGCGTGCACCTGGTATGTGTGGGGCAAGCAGCGGTTCTATTCCTACTGATGTAGGACAACCGCCATTACGAGTAAGTGCGATGATTGTCGGTGGTAAGGAAGGAGGAAGTGCAAATGAATAAGCAGTTATGGATGGATGCGGCAAAAAAAGCCGGATTAGAACAATTTGAAATCTATGAACAGCGACACACTTCAACTTCTATTAATGTTTATGAACAAAAGGTAGATTCTTTTAGTATCAGTGATTGTGATGGGATTGCCATGCGTGGAGTTTATCAAGGGAAAATGGGAAACTGTTTCTTAGAAGAAGTAGATGATGCGCAGATAGACGATGTATTAAATCAGATTAAACAAAATGCTTCGATTATTACTGCGGAAGATAAAGTAATGATCTTAGCACCAGCAGAAAGTTATCCAACAATACAAAAGCATAAAAACACATTATTAGAAACAGAAAACAGTTTAAAGATCCAGAAACTTAAAGAACTGGAAGAAACAGTAAAACAAATGGATTCACGAATTGCACAAGTCATGACAACCACCTATGAAGAAAGTGTTGCAGTACGCAGTATTGTAAATACAAAAGGTATGGATCTTTGTGACAGTGACAGTTGTTCCATAGTTTACGTGGAAGTATTGGCAAAGGACGGCGAAGATACAAAGAGTGCTTTTGATTGGCTGTATATAAAAGATCTGGAAGCCTTGGATATACCTGCTTTTGCGCATAAATTATGTGATAAGGTCATCAATAAGCTTCATGCGGATACGATAGAAAGCGGCAATTATCCATTATTGATGGAAAAAAGTGCTATGACCTCATTGTTTAGTGCTTTAGCAGGTTTGTTTGATGGCGAAAATGCCTTTAAGGGTATTTCTATTTTGAAAGATAAACTTAATGAAGCTATCTTTGATGCAAAGATTAGTGTAATTGATGATCCTTTGATGGAGGATGGCATAAATTCAGCATCCTTTGATGATGAAGGTACAGCATGCTATACGAAAACAGTCGTTGATAAGGGAATATTAAAAACGTATCTGCATAATAGCAAATCAGCAGAATTGATGCAGACAACTTCTACCGGCAATGGCTTTAAAGGTGGCTATGGCGGACCAGTTGGTATTTCACCAACAAACTTTTATATCAAAAATGGTATGGCAAGCTATGAAGAAATGATTAAAACGATGAAAAAAGGTGTTATTGTCACCAATCTGAATGGTCTGCATGCTGGATTAAATCCAGTATCAACAGAGTTTTCGTTACAATCCGAAGGTTTTTATGTAGAAGATGGTGTCATTGTGAAACCAATTAACCTATTCACGATATCCGGCAATTTCTTAGATATGATGAAGCATATTAAAATGGTTGGCAACGACTGCAAGATGGGAATGAGCGGTGTCGGTACACCAAGTATTTTATTTGAAACCATTGCTGTAAGTGGTAAATAATTAGAGAGAAGAGTTTTCCAAAACAGGTAAACTCTTTTTTTGAATTGTTAAGTTTAAATAAGTAATATTCAAAAAGTGTTGTTTTTATTTTTTCATCTATTATTCTTGTGCCACCTGCATAAACAAATCTTTCTGTTCATTCAGCTTCTTAAAGAAAATCTTAAAACTTCCTGAAAATCCATTCAATCTAATAGGTAGGATGGTCAATTCTATGGTAAAATAAAAGGCGGTTGGTGATAACATGAAGAGTTTATATGATTTTAACTATGAGCAAATGGCAGAATTGGCACTTTCTCATGAATGGAAGAAATTTCGCGGACACCAGATTTTTCAATGGCTGTATCGCAAACGGGTAACCTCTATTGATGAAATGAGTGATTTGTCAAAGGAAACAAGAGAAATCCTAAAAGCAAACTATGCTTTGAAGCCATTGACTTTAAAAGATAAACAAGTATCCAGTGATGGTACAACAAAATATTTATTTGCCTTGGAAGATGGCTCCTTGATCGAAAGCGTCTTAATGCAGTTTGATTATGGAAAAAGCATCTGTGTAACAAGCCAAGTTGGTTGTAATATGTCCTGTGCGTTTTGTGCCAGTGGTTTAACGAAGAAAAAACGTAATCTTACCAGTGGTGAAATGGTTGCACAGGTGATGTATGTACAACAGGATTTGGATAAACAGGAAGAGCGTTTAAGCCATATCGTTGTTATGGGTACCGGAGAGCCATTTGATAATTATGAAAATGTGATGAATTTTTTAAGTACGGTGAATCATGATCGTGGCTTAGGTATCGGGGCAAGACATATTACGATTTCGACTTGCGGTGTCGTTCCTAAGATCTATGAATTTTCAAAGGAACATACCCAGTATAACTTAGCGATTTCTTTGCATGCGTCTAACAATACGCTGCGTGATGAGCTGATGCCGATCAATCACGCCTATCCTTTGGAAGAACTCATGAAGGCAATTCGTCAGTATGCAGCAGAAAACAATCGACGTTTAACGTTTGAGTATATCTTATTAAGAGGTGTCAATGATCAAAAAGAGCATGTGAAACAGTTGGCAAAACTATTGCGTGGTTTAAATGCTTATGTAAATTTGATTCCTTACAATGCAGTGGATGAGAAAGGTTTTCAAGGTGTTGATCATGCCCATGCAATGGTCTTTTATGATGCCCTCATGAAAGAAGGGATTCGCTGTACGATTCGTAAGGAGCATGGAGCGGATATTGATGCGGCATGCGGACAGTTAAGAGTGAAGCATTTACGCAAAGAAGCAAAAGAAAGGCAGGGAAACTAGCTTGAAGTATTATGGAAAGAGTCATATCGGCTTACGTCGTAAAAATAATCAGGACAGTATCTGTCTGGCAGAAAATCAACAGCATGCTTTATTAGCCGTTGTCTGTGATGGCATTGGCGGAGGTAAAGCCGGTGATGTGGCGTCCGCATTGGCCGCAGAACATATGAAAAAAAGCTTTGAACAAGCAGTATTATGCCATAAAAATGATGTAGAAGTAAAACAATGGCTGAAAGGTGTCATTCAGGAAGCAAACGATTTGATTTTTACGCAGGCAACCAGACGAGAAGAACAGCGCGGTATGGGAACAACCATGGTTGGTATCTTGCATTGTCCGGATGCGACCTATGTGTTTAATGTCGGGGACTCTCGTACCTATGGGTTATATGAAGATGATTTTTTATGTTTGACAGAAGATCATTCCTATGTGGCTGATTTATTAAAACGCGGTGAAGTGAGTGAAGAAGAAGCGAAGCATCATCCTAATCGCAATGTGCTGACAAATGCTTTGGGTATTTGGGATAGTGTAAAGGTTGATATCAATAAGGTCAAAGAAGATTATAAGATGCTATTAGTGTGCAGTGATGGTCTTCATGGCTATGTAAGTGAAGAATTAATCCGCCATATCATGGAAAGTGATTGTGCATTACAGGCAAAGGTAGATTTATTAATTCAAGCGGCATTAGATGCCGGTGGTTATGATAATGTTAGTGTCATCCTTGTGGATAAGGAGGATGCAGCAGATGAATAGAATGCAAAAAATGATAGCAGAACGCTATATCATCAAAGACAGTATCGGAGAAGGCGGCATGGCAGATGTGTATCTGGCTGAGGATACGATCTTGAATCGTGAGGTTGCCATCAAGGTGCTGCGTGGAGAATTAAGCAAAGATCCAGTCACGTTATTGCGCTTTCAGCGTGAGGCAAGTGCGGTCAGTAAGCTTTCGCATCCCAATGTCGTTGATGTCTATGATGTAGGAGAATATGATGGGCATCATTATATTGTCATGGAGTATGTCAGAGGAAGAACCTTAAAACAGTTGATCAGTCAGCGTGGAGCCTTGCATAAGGAAGAGGCTGTTGATATCATGATTCAATTAACCAGTGCGGTACAGCATGCGCATGAGCATAACATCATCCATCGTGATATCAAACCGCAAAACGTCTTAGTGAAGGATGATGGAACAATCAAGATTACGGATTTTGGTATTGCGCTAGCACATGATTCAGTACAGTTGACCCAAAGTGATGCAGTACTGGGCAGTGCGCATTACTTAGCACCGGAAACTACCAGAGGGGAAACACCTACGAATCAGGTTGATATTTATGCTTTAGGAATTGTTTTCTACGAATTGTTGACAGGCAGCGTACCTTTCCGCGGTGATAATCCGGTACAGATCGCCATGAAACACCTACGTGAGGAAGTACCTAGTGTATGTGAATTTAATCCTACCCTTCCTCAATCAATTGAAAATATCATTATCCATGCGACGGTAAAAAACCGCAAATTGCGTTATCAAAGCACCAAAGAAATGTTATATGATTTAGAACATTGTTTAGATGCATCAAATGCGCATGTAAAAAAGCTCAGCTTTGCGCAGGAACAAGATCCTACCCTGATCATGAAGGAACAAAAAAAGGTGACTCAGCATAAACCGCGACAAGCAAAAGTGATGGAAATACCGGATGAAGATGACCATCCGCAAAAAGCGGAACAGCAAAAAACAAAGAAGAAAAAGCACAAAACACCACTCATAATTGGCATTTGTATCGCTATTGGAGCACTTGTGGCTTTCATGATTTTCACTAATATCATGTCGCCGAAAGAAGCGGCCATTCCAGAAGTTATTGATCTTGCGAAAGATGAAGCTATCACCAAATTAAGTGAAGCAGGTTTTGCTAAGGATAAGATCAAAATCGAAGAAAAATTAACCGATGATAAAAGTTCTGGTACGGTAGTGGATATTTATCCGAAAGCGGGCAGTAAGTATAAAACCAGTGATCCAATTACGTTAACGATTTCAAAAGGTATGTATTATATCGTCGAAGATTACAAAAACCGTCCGTATGAAGATGTGAAAAAGGAATTAGAAGAATATGCACCTAAGGTGAAGCTCATTGTTAAAGAAAAAGAGAATGCAGAGTATAAACCAGGGTACATTATCGAACAAAGCGGTTTAAATATTGGCGAAAAGCTGGATCCACAGCAACCTTGTGAATTATATGTAACGGTAACAAAACGCGTGGAATTCACGATTCAGCTGAATGGTAAAACAGTGGAAGAAGCACAGAACATCTTAGGGGAAAAAGGAATCATCCCGGTATTGGTACAAATGGATAAACCAGAGGATGATGAAGATGTTGAGGAAGGAGTTGTGGTCAAGAGTGATCCTGTCGAAGGCAGTTGGTACATACAGGAAGGCTCTAATACGATCACATTGTACTACTATTGATGGAAACAGGAAGAATTATTAAAATCATTTCAAATCAGTACGAGGTATTAAATGAACAGGGTGAACATTTAGCCTGCATTGCCATGGGCAAGCTGCGTAAGCATAAAGCACCGGTTGTTGGCGATGTTGTAAAGCTTCAGCGATTTGACGCACAAATCGGTATTCAGAAAATCTTACCTAGAAAAAATGAATTGCTGCGTCCGGCAATTGCCAATGTCGATCAGGCAATCATCGTTATGTCTTGTAAAGATCCGGATTTCTCTACGGTGTTGGTAGATCGTTTGATTTTTCAAGTATGTTACGCACAGATCCATCCCATCTTATGCTTTACGAAAATGGATCTTATCGAGGAAGATGATGAAATTCATAAGAAAATCATGGCATATCGCGATAGTGGCTATGATGTTTATATCAGTGGGAAAGGGTATGCCAGTGATGCGCTCATACAAATATTGAAAGGGAAGATCTCCGTCTTGACAGGACAAAGTGGTGCTGGAAAAAGTTCATTGCTAAACCGTATTGATCCAACATTTCATTTGCAGACACAAGAAATCAGCAAGGCGTTAGGACGTGGAAAACATACGACCAGACATTGTGAATTGCATGAGATTGCCGGTGGATGGGTAGCCGATACGCCGGGCTTTTCTTCCATGGATTTTACAACGATGGACATTCAAACGCTGGCTGAACGTATTCCTGATTTTGCACCTTATCTGCATCACTGCAAGTTTAATGACTGTATTCATGTGCAAGAACCAAACTGTGCTATTCGCGAGGCTGTGGAAAAGCAAGAAATCAACGGTGAACGTTATGCACATTATCTGGAAGTTGTGCAGATGATCAAACAAGCAAAACCTAAGTATTAATCTAATATAAGAAAAGGAGGAAAAAAATGAGACAAAAATTAGTAATCGCGCCATCGGTGTTATCATTAGATTATGCAAGAGTGAGTGAACAGTTGGCCGATTTGAATAAAACACGTGCAGAATGGATGCATTTTGATGTGATGGATGGACACTTTGTGCCGAATTTAACCTTTGGTCCGGATATCTTAAAAGGCTTTAAAAAAGCAGTAGATATGGTGATGGATGTGCATATCATGGTGAGTGATCCTAAGTTTTATGCGCCTATTTTCATTAAAGCCGGGGCCGATATCGTAACGTTTCATTATGAAGCTGTTGCATCGATCAAAGAATGTGTCGCCTTGTGTAGAACCATTCGCTCCTTAGGTGCGAAAGCCGGCGTGAGTGTGCGCCCTAAAACACCGATTGATGAAATATTACCATATCTACACGAAATGGATGTATTCTTGATCATGAGTGTGGAACCAGGTTTTGGCGGTCAATCTTTTATGGAAGATCAGTTGGATAAGGTAAGAAAATTGCGCAGCTATATTGATGCACATGAGTTAAATGTACGCATAGAAATTGATGGTGGTATCAACGCGAAAACAGCAAAACAGGCGATTGAAGCTGGCTGTGATACGCTGGTTGCGGGAAGCTATGTGTTTAAACAAGATGTGCATGAGGCGGTAGAATCCTTATTATGCCTGGCGTAATTCTAATCAGTGGATTAGCTGAACGGGTGTATACAAAAGAAGGCTATGACATCATCGGTGTAGATCATGGCGCCTATATCTGTGCTTTGCAAGGCGTTGAAATGAAAGCTGCCATTGGCGATTTTGATAGTGTGAGTAAAACGCAGGTTATCCAAATCCAACAGATGGCAGAAAGAATGGAACAACTTCCTTCACATAAGGATGAGACGGATACCGAAGAGGCGGTATTGTACGCTCTTGCACATGGTTATGATGATATTTGGGTCTATGGTGCATTAGGTGGGCGCTTAGATCATGAATTAGCCAATCTATATCTTTTAATGCATCGCAATTACCCCATCACTCTGGTTAATGAACAAAATCGTATTCGTGTAATAAAAGAAGGTACTTATAAAGTACCTAAAGAATATACCTATCTGTCGTTTCTAGCTTTAGAAGACTCCCAGATAACAGAAATCGGTGTTGCCTATCCGTTAACCAAACGCTGTTTATCTACAAGAGATATATATGCAATCAGTAATGAAATCTTAAATGAGCATGCTGAGATTATTGTACATAAAGGAAGCTTTTTAATGATTGAATCAAGTGATAAAATATGATGAAGCGAACTCCAAAGTTTGGATAACCAAATGCATGGAGTTTTTTTCATATACGTTTTACCACATGTAGCTTTTTGTTTATACAGATGGTGCATGTTCATAATAAAAAACACAGTTTCTTATGACAACATGGAATCTTTGGTAATTGGGTAGTTATCCTTGTTGCTTGGCTCATAGATGCAAAATCTCAGAAAGCAAATGATATGATCTGTAACTGTTGTTTAAAAAGCTGAAACGACATAACTAGCCGGTTTTCATATTGTGAATAAAGGGATGTGAGATAGAAAAATATGTTAAAAAACATTTTGGACAGTTTTAAGCTATCTTGTGTTGTTCACGGTTGATAACAGCAATTTTTGTATATTGGTTAGCATATAAGAGGCAATATGTAGTACATCAAACATTGTTTAAAATACAGTTGTTATTAAGGATGAAACGGTATATGAAATAGAGTGAATCCTTTCGTTTTATCGTTCTTCTTTGTGGAACAGCTATTCTGTATTATAATAAGGGTAGCAACGACATATCCTAACAGAGAAAGAAGGATGAATATGAAAATCACGTTACAACAAAAAATAATAGAAATCACCAAAGATACGCCAGTGGAAAAGCTTATTCCGGCAGAAGAAAAAGCAAATGTCTATGCCATTGTCTTCAATGGGAAGCTCCATGATGTGAAGTATTGTTTAAAGGAAGAAGGAGATCTTTCCTTTGTTTATGCGGATAGTGAGATAGGAAAACAAATTTATGAACGATCTTTGAGCTTTTTATTTATTGCAGCTGTGCATCGCTTATACCCTAAAGCGCATGTGTGTATTGAACATGCGCTAAGTAATGGTTTGTTTTGTGAAGTGGAACAGCAAGGTTATTTAACACCTGAGGATGTTTTTCAAATTGAACAGACCATGAAAGAGATGACCAGGGAAAAGATGGCGATCTTACGCAGCGTCGTGCCTACAAAAGAAGCCGTAGCTTTTTTTGAAGCATGCGGGATGTTGCATAAGGCAAGCTTATTGCGAAATCGCCATAGTAAAACAAGTAGCATATATCATTTAGAAGATGTCAATGATTATTTTTATGGTATCATGCTGCCAAACACCAGTTATCTGACGCATTTTGCATTGCGCTATTATGCCCCCGGTATTTGGTTATCACCACAAGAACACTTTGTGAATCAGGGAAAGATGTTCCAAGTATTTCAAGAATTTGAGGCCTGGGGAAAAGCCATCGGCGTATCACATATAGCGCAGCTAAACCAGAAAATTATGGAAGGAAAGATGGATGAGTTGGTGTTAATGAGTGAAACGATGGTCGAAAAGAAATTAGAGGATATTGCAGTGAAAATGTTAAAAGAGCATGCAGGTACTCGTTTTATTTTAATAGCCGGCCCTAGTTCAGCAGGGAAAACAACGTTTTCAAAGCGCTTATCCATCCATTTGAAAATACATGGGAAAGAACCTATTGCTATATCCATGGATGATTTTTATAAAAACCGTGAGGATTGTCCAAAATTGCCGGATGGCAGTTATGACTTTGAATCGTTAGAAGCTTTAGATCTGGAGCTGTTTAATGAAACGATGTTAAAGTTATTGCATAACCTTCCAGCTCGTATGCCGCATTTTAATTTTAAAACAGGAAAACGTGAGTGGAGAGAAACGTTATGCATGCAACAGGATCAGCTTTTAATTATAGAAGGCATTCATGGATTAAATCCAACGACAAGTGCTTATATACCAGATTCAGCAAAATTCCGTATTTATATCAATGCATTGACGCATCTCAATTTAGATGATCATAATCGTATTCCAACAAGTGATTATCGTTTAATACGTCGTATCGCACGAGATTATCAATCTCGCGGTTGGAGTGCTGCAGAAACGATTCATTCATGGAAAAATGTCCGTTATGGCGAAGATCGCTATATTTATCCATATCAAGAAGAAGCAGATGCCATTTTCAATAGTTCTATGGTCTATGAATTAGCAGTATTAAAGCCTATTGTTCTTCCTTTGTTAGAAGAAGTTGACATAAAGGAAGAAGCGTATCTGGAAGCGAATCGTCTGCATAAGCTATTAGACTATTTCTTGACTGGGGATTCCTCAGCCATTCCACGCAGCTCTATTTTGGCAGAGTTTATTGGGAATAGCATCTTTGATGTATCGTAATTTTAGCAATCCAAAGGAGCAGACTTCTGCTCTTTTTGCTTGCTGATGTCTCATTAAATTTTAGATTGTACGTGAAGGTTTAGAGAATAAAAAAAAACAGGTTTCCCTGTTTAAATCACTCTTAGATAGCGTTTTTGTTCTTTAATGTTTTCAATGCACGAGCACTAATACGGATCGTTTGAGGTTTCCCATCAACAACGACTTTAACCTTCTGTAAATTTACATTCCAGTTACGACGAGATGCACGCATAGAGTGAGAGCGTTTATTACCTGATAAAGGACCTTTACCTGTAATTGCACAAACTTTTGACATACCGTTTACCTCCTTCCGTATAATACTTAACATAATTCGCTTAAATATCATACCATTTAAGATTATAAAATGCAAGAATATTTTTTATTTTTATTTATCTGTTGATCACCCTTAAGGATATGTTTGTAAAACGGTGATTTTAAAGGGTTTTCAATCAATTTTAAGGAAGGATAGCGGGCTAGTAGTAAGGATGTGTAATATTTACCAATTGCATTCATGAAAGGGCTGTTCTATAATTAGACTGAGTTATTATAACAAAAGGAATGATGGTATGAGAAAAACAAAGGTATTTACAATCTTTCTTGGGGTAAGTTTACTGGCAGTTAACGTTATGCCAAATATAGAAAAAAAGCTGTTTGCAGAAGAAGAACATTCAGAAACTAGGAAGGGTTCTTCTTATGGCGATCAAACAGGTATGTTTTTAAAGATGGATGAAGATGGAAAAATCACTTATGTAAAAGCGAATCCAGAGGGCATCAAAGAGGACATTACCTTGCCGGAAGAAACTGATGAAGAGGTAACGTTTGATGTGGAAATGGAAACCAAAGATGGAGCTAGTGCAGAGGTTGGCCATTATGATACCATTGAGGATGCGGTAAAGACAGCAAATATGTTACAGCTAACACGCAGCATGATGCGTTCAGCAAATAGTGATGTAGATGTTTCTGTGTATAGTAAGAATGTATTACGCAGCACTACCAAACCATCTATCGTAAAATTTAAAGTGTTGGATGGTGGAATGACAACACCATATAAGGAAGTCGATACCAATATCAGTGGGTATACGAGTGCCGTTTATGCGGTAGATGCAGCCTACCTTGGCACAGTGGATGGGAAGGTCAAGTTTCGTATGGCCGGAGTTACCGGTTTGGTGGATGCGAAATATGTTACTATTCAGGAATATACAGCAAAGATGAATGTCAGTTATTATTATGTGACAAAGAATAAACTCTATCATCAGATATTTACACCATATTACAGTTCATCTCAGCGCGTTGGAAATGCGCCAGCGTATTTGAAAGAGAATACAAAATATTTCAGCTATGACGGTCATTATTTTTATACTGCTTTTGAAACCATGATCAATGATTATCAAAAGGATGTATACAGTCATGCGGTTAATAAGGAATCACCTTATTATAATTACTATCAGTTTCTTTCTATGCGTACGGTATCTAGTTTTACAGCAGATCATTTAAATAAACGTTTGTTAGAAGGTACGACAAATACGAAATCAAAGCTGCGAAATCGTGGCGTAGATTTTATCAATGCACAACAATATGGTACAAATGCAGCTTTGGCTTTTGGTTTGGCAGTGAATGAAAGTGCTTGGGGCAATAGCTCTATCGCACAGGAAAAAAACAACATCTTTGGATTAAATGCTGTGGATACCAGTCCGGGAACATCAGCGAATACATTCGCCTCAGTAGCGGCATGTATCAATGATTTTGCGAAAAACTGGGTGTCGCTTGGTTATACAGATCCATATGATTGGCGATATTATGGACCTCATCTTGGGGATAAACAAAGTGGTATGAATGTGCAATATGCTAGTGATCCTTACTGGGGGGAAAAAGCGGCAGCACAAGGTTATTTTTTAGAAGATCTTTCTGGTAAAAAGGACAGTGATAAGTACACCCTTGTGATTGACACCGGTGTAAAACCAATCAGTATATATAAGGATGCTAAAACCTCCAGCAAAGAATATTATCAAAACGGAAATAGCAATAGCAAGGTCATTCATCAATTCCCATTTGTTGTGTTAGATACGGTAAAAAACAGTCAAGGTACATGGTATAAAATACGTACAGACTGCATCTTAAAAGCAGATCGCAGTGCTAAGGATAATGATTCCAATGGTCTATATGATTACACATACAATTATGGATACATAAAGGTGAAAGACTCGATGATGGTCATTTATGAAGGTAATCAAGATGCTAACCATGATAAGGTGCCTGACACACCGAATAAACCAGATGAAAAAGTTTTACCCGGAGATGTTAATGGTGATGGGAAATTATCTCCTGCTGACTATGTGAAAATCAAAAATCATATCATGGGTGTGACAAAATTAAAAGGAACGCCTTTAAAAGCAGCGGATGCAAATCAAGATGGTAAAATTTCACCAGCTGATTATGTAGTCGTTAAGAACAGGATCATGGGGAAATAGTGGAGGTAAAGATGAGAAAGAAAATAACAAAATTTCTGGCAGGTATCAGTGTTGCCATTTTAGCAGTAACAGTACTGAATCTGCCTAAAAAACATATCGCTGCAGCAGGCTTATCCGTATCTTGTAGTAGTTCAACAATTTATGTTGGAGATACTGTGACCTTTACGGTCAGTGTTTCTGGCGGAGCAGGTATGGTGGCTGTGAGTGGTGCTGCAAATGATTCTGATTGGTTTGAAAATAATTCTCGATCCTATACCGTAAAAGGAACCAGTGCTGGCAGTCTTAGCGTCTATGCTTCAGGAACGATTGCCGATTTTAATACGGAAAAGGATCAGTCATTGTCTTCTTCTTGTACCGTGGTGGTAAAAGAACGCAGCAAACCATCAAACAACAATAATAATAGTTCAAGTAATTCAGGAAATAATGATACTCCACAGAACAATAATGATGATTATAACAATGCTCCTTCCAATAATGATACACCAAAGAATGAGCCTAGTAATAAAACAGAGAAACCAAAAGAAGAAAAGAAAAATAAGGATAGTTCCTTGAAGTCTTTAAGTATCAGCGAAGGCAAATTATCACCGGCATTTCAAGCTGGAACAACTTCATATAAGGTTGATCTGCCTGGTAGTGTAGATACACTAAAGGTCAGTGCAGCAGCAAATAACAGCAAGGCATCACTGCGTGGAATCGGGAAAAAGAAGTTAAAACCCGGTAATAATACGATTCAAGTGATATGTACTGCAGAAAATGGGACATCGACAACCTATACGATAAAAGTACATGTGGATGAAAAACCACTAGTCTTTGTAAATTATCAAGGGAAAAAACTTGGTGTTTCACGTTCAGCTGCGAAATTGTCTAAGAAATTATTTGAGGAAACAAAGCTTACCATTGATGGAAAAGTCGTACCAGCTTGGACCAATAAAAGCTTACATATGACATTGTTGTATTTAGAAAACGATGATAAAAAAGACTTTTATTTTTATGATACGGAAAAGAAAGAAGTAACATCCATTTATCGCCCGGTGGGCTTACTTGGAGAAAATATTGCGATTATTGATGTACCAAAAGCGTTGCAAAAACGTACCGGTATGGTGTTTACAACAGTAAAGGTCGATGGAAAAGAACTTCCTGGTTGGACATATCAAGATAAGGCGTTTGCTGATTACGCATTGCTTTATGTAATGAATGATGCCGGTGATAAGGTGTATTATCAATATGAGAAAACAGGGAATACATTACAGCGGTATGCCGGTGGTGCGGCAATCACGCAGAATGCATATGAAAAATTACTAAAAGCACATGAGGAAGAAACGAAGCAGCTGAAACTGATCGTGTATGGTCTTTGTGCATTGAGTGCTATCCTTTTCTTGGCTATTCTTATCATATGTGTCAAGAAACGCAAACCAAAACATTTTAATAAGATTGATGTGAAGGGTAGACCATTATCAAAAAGCGCTGAAATAGAGCACGAAAGTTTGGTTAAAATGCAGCAAGAAGATGGAGAGAATTTCTAAGATTCTCTCTTTTTTAAAACGGCGGAGCAAGGAAAATCCTAAATCTGAAAAAAATATGACAAATTCCTGTAAAATGTTTTTTATCCACCATTTTTATGATATTATATATGAGTATAAGTGAAAACGTGTGTAAGGGGGTAAACCTTATGAATCGAAAGGAAATCTATGCCTCCGTAGAAATTGCCGATCATGAAATTCGCCTGATTGTTGGAGAATTTTATGATACCAGATTTAATATTCTGCGGGTTGAAAGAGCAGGGATTACTGGAATTGAAAAAAAGAAAATTATAGATGAACAAAATGTTGTAAATGGAATCATAAAAGCTGTGAAACAGGCGGAGGAATCGCTTGGTTATCATATTGAACGAGCATTGGTATCGTTACCGAGCGTCAATGTGGCCAGACATAATAAACGTGTTCATGTATTGCCACAGGCAAGCAGTAAACGTATTCGGTTAAGTGATATTCAAAAAGGACTGAATGAAGCGATTACATATAAACCAGATCCTGAATTAGAATTGGTGAATGTCGGCTGTATTAAATACATAACCAATGGTATTACTTCAAGAAAAATGCCAATCGATGAAATAAGTGATATGTTGATCATGGATGTTGATTTATTATTCGCAGATAAAGAAACCGTGTATTCCTATGCACGCTGTATCGAAAAAGCTGGTTTAGAAATTCTGGATGTATGTTTGGATTCTTATGCCATTGCCCAAGAAGCAGCGGTTTTTGAGCAGACGGTTGATAAATATGTCATATTAATTGATTTAGCTCGACAGAATACTACACTTTCTTTATTTACGCATGGTAAACTTGTAAACTGCGAGGTATTAGAAGATGGATATGGCAAATGGTTAGCAAAGCTTTGTGAAGAAAACCATTTATCGCCACATGTCGGTTATCGCTTGGTACAAAATACTTGCTGTTTAAAAGAACATGAAGCAAAGGATACGATTATTTATGTTTGGAGTGAAGGCAAAGAGCAGAAACAGCTGAGTGAAAAGCAAGTATGTCAGCTGGTTGCGCCATACATTCATGAATGGATCCAAGGCATTAATGAAGCCTGTGCACCAATTATTGAGAGTGGCGATGTTCGCTATCTAATCACAGGAGAAGGCTGTGAGATTCAGGCAGTTGAACCGTTGTTCGATGAATTAAATGCGCCTTGGCAGCTATATGTGCCACAGACGATTGGAGCTAGAGATTGTTCCTTAGTAACTTGCTTAGGCTTATTTTACAGTTGGAAGGAACAGATAGATATTCGCAATGATCAACGTACAAGCTGTGCTGATGCAGAAGTAGAACAGGTTGTGGAAACTATACGCCGTAAGACGTCCACACAGGATGAAGAAGGCGGATTTACGAAGAAATTGAAAAGCATTCTGTTGAATGATCGATAAAAGAAGAGAGAGCGAGGAATAAAGATGAGTGATTTACAGTTTGAACAGGTAGCAAATATTAAAGTGTTTGGAATCGGCGGTGGCGGCTGTAATGCGGTGAACCGTATGGTGAGCGAAGGTGTTAAAGGGGTCGAGTTTTATGTGGCAAATACGGATTTACAGGCATTAAATATTTCTCCTGTAGAAAATAAACTGGTGCTTGGACGTGAGATTACCAAAGGTCTTGGAGCAGGCGCAAACCCGGAAATGGGAAGACGAGCTGCACAGGAAAATGAAAATGAAATTCGTGAGGCAATCAAAGGAAGTGACATGGTCTTTATAACTACCGGTTTAGGTGGAGGTACTGGTACTGGTGCTGCGCCATTATTTGCGAAGATAGCAAAAGAAGAAGGCGCATTGACTGTAGGTATCGTAACCAAACCATTTACCTTTGAAGGCAAGAAACGTATGAAGGCAGCTGAAGAAGGCTTAGCTGAAATGAAAGAATACGTAGATTCTTTGATTATCGTTTCTAATAATAACCTTATTGAGGTCATCGGACGAAGACCATTGACGGAAGCATTCCAGGCTGCTGATAATGTATTGCGTCAGGGCGTGCAGACGATTACGGATTTAATTGCCGTACCGGCATTGATCAATTTGGACTTCGCGGATGTTCGCACAATTATGGAAAATCAAGGCTCTGCATTAATTGGTATTGGTATGGCAGAAGGAGAAGACAAAGCACGTGCTGCAGCTGAAAAAGCTATTCAATCCCCATTGCTGGAGGCACAGATTACTGGTGCACGCAATGCTATTGTCAATATTACCGGTGGAGAATCTATCACCTTATTTGATGCTGAGGATGCTATGGCTTTAGTACGTGAGGCTGCTGGAAATGATATTGATGCTATCTTTGGTGTTGCGATCAATGAAAAACTAGGAGATTCTATCATTGTTACCGTCATTGCTACAGGTTTTGACGCTGATAAGAATGAAGAAGATGTCTTAGAAAAAGCATTCTCTTATTCTGCTGCTAAGGCTGCGCCAAAGCAAAGTGTAAAAGCATCAGAACCGGAAGTATATGCAACTTCACGCATAAATGATGCAAAAGAGGATGACAATGAAGGGATTCCTTCCTTCTTCACTAGAAGATAATGATGAAGTTTTATTACATAGATGATGCTATGTTTGAAGCCGGGGCATTTCAAGAAGAAATTCGTCATCGCTTTTTGTGCCATTTACGTAAAAATCAGGTGAAATTGATTTTGGTGAGTGCAGCTCATAAGGAGAATGGACGATACCGTAAGTTCCTTGAAGAATGTAAGAATATTTCCATCGTTCGCAGTCCAGCAATATTTGATGTGGATGGAATTTGTGGAACCTTGCATACTGGGTATGCGGCCATTGAGGGTTATCCAATTCAGCATGCATATTCGGGTACTTGCGTGGAATTTGATGAAAAAGAAAAAAAAGCGAAACGGATTTATCTGGATATGTTTGTGGATCATCATGAGGAAGAAAATTTTGATTTTCTGGTGGAAGAACTAGAAAAAGCCATTCAAGATAAAATCTTTGACATGAAGAAAAAGAAAGATGAAATAAATTAAATAATAAGAAAGTATGAAATAGCTGCGGTTGTTTTATACTTTTTTCTTTAGAACTCACTTGCGCCTTCTTCCTATGTGAAAACACCTTTTTTCAGTAGTTTTGTCATGTTTTGACGAAGTGTACATAGCATGCATGAAAGCATCATAAGGTGTAACTGAAGGAGGGATCGTATGCCGTATCGAAAGACGATTCAGGAGATAGAAACAGCTTGTCAAAGTGATCTTCATAAAGGATTGAGTGAAGAAGAGGCACAAAGAAGACAAAAAGAGCAAGGGAAAAATATTTTAAATAAGAAAAAGAAAGTAACGCTCTTACAAATGTTTCTGGAACAATTTCAGGATCCAATGGTCATTATATTGATTATTGGGGCAATCGTATCTATATTTTTAAAGGAATATATGGACGCTTGTATCATTTTGGTTGTGATCGTGTTAAATGCAATCATTGGTGTCATTCAAGAGTTTAAAGCAGAAAAAGCGATTGATGCTTTGGAAAAGTTATCAGAGCCAAAAGCGTATGTCCTGCGAGATGGCTATTTGAAAGAAATCAATTCCGAAGATTTAGTTGTGGGAGATATTGTAGAGCTGGAAGCAGGTCGTTATATACCTGCCGATATGCGTTTGCTCACCAGTACCAATTTAAAGGTGGAAGAAAGCACGCTAACTGGGGAAAGTGAGGCTATTGAAAAACAGGCAGATATTGTCTATCCGGATGAGATGCATATCGCGGATCAGCGCAACATGGTGTTCATGTCGACGTATGTTACATATGGTAAAGCACAAGGGATGGTCGTTCGCTGTGGGATGGACAGTGAGGTTGGCAAGATTGCCCGCATGCTGGATGAAACAAAAGAGGATATGACGCCTTTGCAGCAACGGTTGGCACATTTATCAAAGATTTTGGGAATGCTATCGTTAGGAGTTTGTGCGGCCATGTTTGTGGTTGCCATATTACAAGGGCGAAATCTTTTTGATATGCTGCTACTCTCCATTTCTTTGGCAGTGGCGGCTATTCCAGAAGGCTTACCAGCCGTTGTCACCATTGTGTTAGCATTAGGCGTTCAGGTCATGAGTAAGCAAAATGCCATCGTGCGCAAACTGCATGCGGTAGAAACATTGGGTTCTGTTAGTGTTATTTGTAGTGATAAGACCGGAACTTTAACACAGAATAAGATGCATGTGGTCAGCAGTTATGCCAATGGCATGTTGCAGGAAGTAAATGATGAATTATTGAAAGGTATGGTGCTTTGCAATGATGCCAGTATATCGCAAAATGAAGTATTAGGAGAGCCAACAGAAACAGCATTGTTATGCTTTGGTGAAAAACAAGGCTTTCATAAGAAGGACTTGGATATGAAATATGTCCGCGTCAATGAAATTCCTTTTGATTCTAATCGAAAAAGAATGACGACAATCCATCAGCATGAGCGAGAAGTTGTTGCTTATACGAAGGGAGCATTGGAAAAGATCTTAGCGATGTGCACCAGTGTTTGGCAGGATGGCAAGGCAGTACGCATGTCAAATTATGAAAAGCAGCGCATTTTAGAAGCCAGCCGTCAAGTGAGTGAAGATGCACAGCGGGTCTTGGCATTAGCAAGAAAAACATTGAAATCGCCTTATGAAGATGATGTTGAGAATAAGATGTGCTTCATTGGTTTTGTTGGTTTAATGGATCCACCGCGAGAAGAAGTTAAAGATGCTATTGCCCGATGTTATAAAGCCGGTATCCGTGTGGCGATGATCACCGGAGATCATCCTTTAACCGCATTAGCAATTGCCCGCAGACTTGGAATTGCCAAACAAGAGACAGAAGTGATTACCGGAAATCAGTTAGATGCGATGAGTGATGAGGAACTGTGTGCCAGTGTAAAAGGATATCGTGTGTTTGCCCGCGTGACACCGCAGCATAAAGTACGCATTGTTCAGGCTTTTAAACAAAATGATATGGTGGTAGCCATGGGGGGAGATGGAGTCAATGATGCGCCTTCCTTGAAACAGGCAGATATCGGTATCGCTATGGGACAGGGAGGGACCGATGTTTGTAAACAGGCGAGTGATATGATCTTGGCAGATGATAACTTTGCGACCATTGTGAAAGCTGTGGAAGAGGGCAGAGGAATCTATGAAAATATCCAAAAAGCGATTCTTTATCTGTTAAGTTGTAACCTTGGAGAAATTATGTCATTATTTTTAGCCATTTTATGCATGCCACATGTGGTATCAACCTTAAGTGCTATCCAGATCTTATGGGTTAATTTGATTACGGACGCTTTCCCTGCACTTGCTTTAGGTGTAGATCCTATGGAATGGGATATCATGGAGCAACAACCAAGAAATGCAAAAGAGAGTTTGTTTGCCCATGGAGGTTGGATGTTTACCATTTTAAATGGTATGTTTATCGGTACCATTACACTAGTCGCTTTCCGTTATGGATTAAATAGCAGTCCCGCTAAAGCACAAACAATGGCATTTATGGTATTGTCTTTATCACAGCTTTTCCATGCATTTAATTTGCGCAGCCGTACCCATTCTATCTTTGCCGTCGGTTTATTTAAGAACAAATGGTTAATCTTGACGTTCTTGTTTAGTACAGCATTGCAGATCGCCGTATGTCAGTTGCCGATCTTTAATTTTATATTAAAAACGGTACCGTTAGATATGATGAGTTGGGGGTTGGTGTTTGGCTTAAGTGCCAGTGTGATTTTCATTAATGAAGCTAGCAAATGGTTCGCGAAGGATAAATAAGAAAACAGGTTATAGGCAGAAAGTGATTGTTGAATAAATATGGAAGTTTAAAAGCATTGATAGGATCCCATCAAAGAAGATACAAGAATGAGTAAATGTGTACCTACGAAGATGGGATTTTCTTACTTCCTTTTATGTTTTTGCAGAAAAAGTAGATTTGCTAACAAAAGCGAAGATAGCTTTCTTATTTCTTTGTTTTATCAGCTGTGGTAAAATAAGAGAAAAAAAGGAGCGTTTATGCGATTTAAGAGAGTCTATATCGAAATTACCAACACTTGTAATCTTGCCTGCAGCTTCTGTATTCAAAATCAGCGACAGCCACGCAGGATGAATATACAAGAATTTACGCATGTCATTCAGGAGGTACGCAGTGTCACAAGACATGTTTATCTGCATGTATTAGGGGAACCGCTGTCCCATCCAGATCTTCCCGCTTTTTTACAGATATGCAAAGCGAATGATATGGAGGTCATCCTGACGACAAATGGAACTTTATTAAAAAAACAAGTGGATGCTTTATGTGCTTCCCAATGTATCCGACAATTAAATATCTCCTTGCACAGCTTTCCTCAGCATGAACAACCACGATATTTAGAGACGATATGGGAATGTGCGGAAAAGCTAGCAGCCTGTGGTATACATGTGAACTATCGTTTATGGAGCATACAAGATGAAAAGTTAAGCAAAGAAACACAAACACTGTTAACGACCGTAGTAAAACAATATCAGAAGAACTTAGAAGATGTGATGATTAAGCGAATGCATCGTTTTGATTTAGCGGATCATATTCATCTGCATTTTGAGAATATCTTTACTTGGCCTTCTTTGATGAATCCTTTTGTGTCGAAGACAGGAAGTTGTTTAGGTATGAAAAGCATGTGTGGGGTATTGGTGGATGGTACACTAGTGCCATGCTGTTTAGACAGTAAAGGAGATATTGCTTTGGGGAATTTATTTGAGACCCCTTTGGAAGAAATCTTATCATCGAAACGCTGTTTAAAGATGTTGGAGGGCTTTCAAAAGCATCAAGTAGAGGAAGCGTTGTGTCAGCATTGCACGTATCGCTTAAGATTTCTATGATATCTTAGGAAAGTAAAGCGAATAACGAGAAACTAAAAAAATGGCCAATGGAGGTATATCATGAAAAATAAAGAGCATTGTTTTCAAAGCATAATAACGATTCCACCGTATCAGGATGGTATTAAGGTTTGTAAACTGAGTGAAAAAGATATAGATGCTATGTATGCCATCTGTATCAGCAATCCCTATTATTTTGCTTGTATGAAAAGCAAACCAACGAAAGCTTCATTGAAAGAAGATTTAACTGCTTTACCTATGGGGAAAAGCATGCAGGATAAGTACTTTCTTGGTTTTTATCACCAGGAGGAATTGTTAGGTTTTTTGGATGCTATTGTTGGCTATCCCAATGAAGATTGTTTGTATATCGGATGGTTTATGATTCACAAAAAGTATCAAGGTACGATGTTTGCCCAAACATTGATGAAGACGCTGTTGCATCAGTGTTTTTCTGCTAAGTATGCGCGTTTGGGCTGCATTAAGGGAAATGTCGTGGCCGAAAAGTTTTGGACAAAGTTGGGATTTCATTTTACGAAAGAAGAAATGGATATGGGGAAGTATCAGGTAAGGATGATGGAAACATCACTTTTATAAAAGATAAGGATAAGATGAAGATAGATAAAGATAATAAGAAGAAATGCTATTGTGCGATACGATCGTAAAGGGGAAGGATATTTCTGTTTGAATGTTTTCAAAACCTATTATATAATGAAAATCAGTTAGGGTGTGACATATGGAACTGAAGGAACTGCGGATATCAGAGAAAAAAAGAGCACTTTTGCATACCATGGGAATTGAAAATGCCATGGATCTTTTAACGTATTATCCGTTTCGTTATGAAAGCGTAGAAACGAAACCACGTAAGGAATGGCAAAAAGAAGATCGGATCGCATTGGAAGGTGTGATTTTAAATCGTGCCAGAGTAATACGCTTGAAAGGCAAACAGAGTGTCACAAAATTTAAACTTCTATATGAAGAGGAAGAATTGGATATCGCTATCTTTAATCGCCCTTGGATATCAGCGTTTACGGTAGGAAAAACAATTACACTTATCGCTAAATATGAAGGTGGTTCACGGATGACGGCATTGCAATATAATTTTCAGCCATTACAGGAACAGCTTGGTATTTTCCCGGTATATAATGTAAAAGAGGGAATCAGTCAAAAAGATATCCGTAAATACATTGATAAGGCATGGCTGGCGCAACAAGAAAGCATTAAAGAATTTCTGCCCATGGAATACTTACAGAAGTATCGCTTAATTTCTCGTTCGCAGGCCTTGTATTTCATCCATCATCCCAAAAATATGGAGGCGGTAAAACAGAGCCTGCGCCATTTAAAATATGAAGAGTTTTTAAAATTCCAAATCACGATGCAAGCTTTAAAGGTACAGGAAAAAGAAGTGGTACATGGACATGAAAAGCGATTTGATAATGAGGAAGTCATGGATCTGCAAAAAACCTTAGCTTTCTCTTTGACCGAGGATCAAATCAAAACAATCGAAGAGATTTTAGCCGATTTGAAGAGTGATCACATCATGTATCGTATGGTGCAGGGAGATGTAGGCTGTGGAAAGACCTTGGTGGCGGCTTTTGGCATGTATGCCTGTGTATTAGCACATAAGCAGGCAGCTTTTTTAGCACCGACGGAAATCCTAGCGAAACAGCATGGAAACAATTTGAAGAAAATCTTTCACGATTATGAAATTCAGGTTGAGGTATTGTATGCCAGCTTAAAGACACAAGAGAAAAAAGATATTTTAGAGCGTTTAGCGCGAAATGAAATTGATATTCTTGTAGGAACGCATGCCTTGTTTCAAGAAGGTGTAGAGTTTCATGATTTGGGTATGGTCGTGGCGGATGAACAGCATCGTTTTGGGGTTGCCCAGCGAAAGAAAATGTTAGAAAAAGGGGATAAGGTTGATTTCTTATTGATGAGTGCTACACCAATACCGCGAACATTAGCCATTTCTTTGTATGGCGACATGGATGTATCCACGATTCAGACATTGCCATCTGGACGTCAAAAAATCACGACAAAGCTGGTGCACGCAAGATCCATGAGTAGTATTTTAGATTTTGTGTTAGAGAAAATTGATGAAGGCAATCAGTGTTATGTTGTCTGCCCGGCCATTGAGAAAAATGAAGATTATGAGATGCGTAATGTCACAGATATCTATCAAGGCATGCAGGCTTCCTTAGGAAGACGTTATCAGATAGGCTTGCTCCATGGAAAAATGAGTGCGCAAGAGAAAGATGCTGTAATGAAAGCATTTGTAGAGGGGGATTTGCAAATCTTAGTATCAACAACGGTTATTGAGGTGGGTGTGGATGTCGCTAATGCCAATATAATGGTTATTTATGATGCACATCGTTTTGGTTTGAGTCAAATTCACCAGCTCCGCGGACGTGTGGGACGCGGCAGTCAACCGGGGTATTGTTTTTTATTAAGTGATTCAAAAGATCCAGATAGCCTACAGCGTTTAAAGGTTTGTGAGAAAACAAATGATGGCTTTGTGATTGCGCGTTATGATCTGGCATTGCGAGGTCCGGGAGATATCTTAGGGACACGGCAAAGTGGTGTTCCGGGATTTATTTTAGGGGATGTTATTCAAGATGCAAATATTTTAGAGGTTGCCAGAGAAGATGCACAAGCATTATTAAAGCACATCCATGATCCTGGTTATGAACAGATAAAAAATTATATTGATATGACCATTGCGCGTGCCACATATTTGGATTAGTGTGATATAATAGCGGTGTGACCGCGCTTTTGATCATACAATGGCAGTTGGTATGATGTTTCGTTTTAGATAAGGGATTCGTGATTGCTTACTAATAAAAGGAAAGATCATACTCATGAAAAGCAAAGGTGACTTTAAATAGGGTATATAAGAAGGAGAAATGATATGAATACGATTTTTGATTGGTTAGAAAGCAAAAAAATTCCATATACAGATAAGGAATTAATACGTCAGGCACTGGTTCATTCTTCTTATGTGAATGAACATAAGACCTTTGCCCACGATAATGAGCGTTTAGAATTTATGGGGGATGCGGTTTTACAGTTATGGTCAACAACCAAGTTGTTTAAATTGACACCGGAATTAAGTGAAGGGCAGATGACCACCTTGCGTGCACAATTGGTATGTGAGGAGGCTTTAGCGGAATATAATCGCAAATTAGGCTTAGGTCGTTATCTTTTGCTTGGGGTAGGAGAAGAAAAGACTGGTGGTAGAGAACGTGATTCCATACTGGCGGATATGTTTGAAGCAGTATTAGGTGCTATCTATTTAGATTCCGGGATGGACAGCATTAATGTTATTTTAGAAGAGGTACTTACGCCAGCCATCACACAACCAAAAAGTGAGAAGGTCATTGACTATAAAACAAAATTACAAGAATATATCCAATCCGATTCACGCAAGACGGTCCACTATGAAACCATTCATGTGTCAGGACCTAGCAATAAGCCGGAATTTGAAGTAGCTGTGATGTTGGATGATATCACGTTAGGAAGAGGAAAGGGTTTTTCCAAAAAGCGGGCTGAGCAAATGGCTGCCAAGGATGCTTTTGAAAAAATGGTGAAATAACTTTGTAGGTGATTTAGTAAACGTGTTCCTACGACTAAAAAAGGATAAATCATGAAATAGAAACCTAAAGTGTTTCTGTTTTTTTACAAGAATGATTACAAGCCGGAAACGGATGGTGTTTTCCCAGAAAGGCTATTGACTTCTTTCGTAAGGGAAGGTATCATAAAAAAGCTGAAAATAAGAAAGGAAACGAATGTATGATATATATTGAATATCTGGTATTAGCGATCCTGGTTGTTTATTTGTCTGTCCGACTATCCTATTATGTGGATTGCCTGGATAAAAAGACCAATTTATCCGGCGCTTTTATCGGGGGAGTCATGCTGGCAGCAGTCACCTCACTGCCTGAACTATTCACTTCATTAACTGCTGTGTTGGCATTAGATCAGCCTGATCTGGTGCAGGGGAATGTGCTTGGCTCTAATATCTTTAACCTTTGTGTGATTGGCGGATTGATGCTGTTTACCAGCAAACGCTATCAACGTGCAACACTGTCAAATTCCCATTCTAAGACGTTATGGTATGGCATCGTCATGTACGCCTGTGTCTTTATAGCCATTTTTTATCCTTATGAACTAGGAATTGGCTTTTTAAAGGTAAATTTGATGTCGGTTCTCATTCTGATTGTTTATCTTGTGAATGTGAAGTTCATGAAACATGATGAAAGTGGAGACAATGTGGAGGATGTGTATATTTCATTAACAGTAAAACAAATTGCTTTGCGTTTTATCATCTTCAGTGTTGCTTTGGTTGTTGTAAGTATCTTATTAACCCAAGTAACAGATAAGATTGCGAATGAATTGCAGTTGGGAGCTACGGTGGCTGGTGCTATCTTCCTTGGAGTGGCAACTTCATTACCTGAGTTGAGTGCTTCCATTAATTTGGTACGTATTGGGAACTTTAATGCTTCTTTTGGCAATATTGTGGGAAGCAATTTGTTTAATTTTATCATTTTATGCTTTGCGGATGTGCTTTATGTCAAGGGTGGTATTTATGTGAATGAGCCACAAGTTTTGAACTTGTTAGGTTTTGGGGCATTTTCCATGCTGGCAACATTAGGTGTTATTTATGGAAAAAAACATCGCGGAGCAGTATTGTTATGTAGTGTGTTGATCTTAGTATCTTACGTGCTGAGTATCGCCTTATCCATGTAGAAGAGAATTTATACTTAGCAGAACTGTTGGCACATAAAAAATTTAAAAATATTAAAAAAGGAAGGACTACGTTTTGACATGTCAGTATGCATAGGCATAGGTTATAGTCCTTCCTTTTTGATGGTATCTTTTTGAGCGTATTTCATAAGGCAAATTCTCTTCATTTATTGAAATAGTTCTTTGTTTGCATTAGAGCTCTTTATAACTTTTTTAAATGTTTCGTATTATGTGTAGGATGGATAGAAAAAGAAATTCATTCCTTATAGAAGTATTTTGAAATTTTGTGAAACTATTTGGATGATTTTGCGTGAAAATTGTCGAAAATTGCATATTTCTTGTTACGTTCATCAGCGAACTTGTCCATCACCGAGAATGATATATTTCTCACTCGTTAAAGCTTCTAATCCCATCGGCCCGCGGGCATGCAGCTTTTGGGTACTGATACCGATTTCGGCACCTAAGCCAAATGCAAAGCCATCGGAAAATCTTGTGGAGGCATTGGCGTACACGCAGGCACTGTCAATTTCTTTTAAAAACTTTTTCACATTCGTATAATTCTCAGATACGATCGTTTCACTATGATGCGTGCTGCAAGTGTTGATATGGGCTATGGCTTCGGCTAAGCTGTTTACCATTTTTATCGAAACCTCCATGTCCAAATATTCCTTGTAATAGTCCTCTTGGGTTGTCGGAATGCATTCTTGATGCAACTCACAAATGGTCATATCGCCATGAATCTTAACATTATACTTTGATAATTCTTGCAATAAAGAGCGAATGAAGCTGTCACGAATGCCGCGATGGATCAAAATACTTTCACAGGCATTGCATACCGACGTGCGAGAAGTCTTCGCATTAATAACAATATCCATCGCTTTTTGCAGATCAGCATCCGCGTCGATATAAACATGACAGTTGCCGGTACCGGTTTCTAATACCGGAACGGTTGCATGCTGCATCGTATTATGAATCAGTCCGGCACCACCACGGGGAATTAAGACATCTAAATAGCCATTTAATTGCATGAATGCCGTTGCACATGCATGGGAGGTGTCTTCTAATAAAGCAATGGTATATTTATCAAAGCCACATCTCATAAGTGCTTCCTGCATGATGGCAACGAGTTTCTTATTTGATTCCAAAATATCCTTAGAACCTCTTAACATAACGGCATTGCCTGCTTTTAAACAAAGAATGGCCGCATCTACGGTAACATTTGGACGAGCTTCATAAATCATCCCGACAACCCCTAAGGCGACACGCATCTTACCAATTTGTAAACCATTTTCATTTGTATGCATAGCACGTATTTCGCCAATTGGATCAGGTAAGGCGATAACCTGTTCAATGCCTTTGATCATCTGTTTCATGCGTTCTTCATTCAACATCATGCGATCTAACAAACCAGCTGGCATGCCATTCACTTTGCCTGTTTCGACATCCTTTTGATTCGCCTTTAAAATGGTTGCCATATGTTCTTCTAAACCTTTTGCGATGGTTGCTAAGAGCTGATTTTTGCGTTTTGTATCCGCATTCATGATTGCGGTGGAAGCAGCTTTTGTTTTCTGTGCCAATTGTTCTAACGTCATAAATTCTCCTCCTTTTTTAAATCAAATAACGTACCACGATACGTATTTTTTAAGATATGATATAAAATTGATGGTTGCTTGCCATTGGCAATGATCATCGGAATACCATGTTCACCAGCATATTGTGCAGCATATAGTTTTGTCACCATACCACCGGTTCCATGCTTACTGCCGGCGCCCTTTGCCATTGCCTGAATTTCTTCGCTGATGTGATTGACGACAGGAATCAGCTTGGCATTTGGATGAAGGGTAGGATTATCATCATACAAGCCATCAATATCAGATAGCAAAATAAGTAAATCGGCATTTGTAAGATAAGCAGTCACGGCACTTAGCGTATCATTATCACCATAGGCAATTTCATCCGTTGCGACACTGTCATTTTCATTGACGATCGGAATGACACCATAAGATAACAGCGTTTCTAACGTATTAACGGCATTTATTCGTAAAGTTTCATTATGGGTTATGGTTTTTGTTAACAGCAGCTGTGCAATGGTTTGACCGTATTGGGAAAAGAATTTATCATAGATAAACATCAATTCACTCTGTCCTACGGAAGCTGCTGCTTGCTTTTCTTTCATCAAAGTGGGGCGATGACGCATTTGCAATTTCGCAACACCGGCACTCACAGCACCACTACTCACTAAGATGACATCTTTGCCACTATTTTTGATATCACTCAATACCATGGCAAGCTGATCAATCTTCTGAAAGTGAAGTCCTCCTTGTGGATGGGTTAAGGTGGAAGAGCCTACCTTCACAACAATTCTGCGCACATCTTTCATTTCTTTCATTTTTTTACAACCCCTTTGTAAATTGTTTCTTATATTATAGACGAGAAACAGAAAACAAGCAAACATTTCTTAGTTACTTAGATAGAACAAAACAAAAAGGACAACCCCATATACGATTCCTTGCCACCTGCATGTAGAGAAGCAAGATTTTTTAGCACTAGGGTGTTGACAGTGCTAAAGAAAAGATTTATACTATTAGCAGACTTAGTAAAAGAGTGCTAAATGGGAGGTAATTTGCAATGGCTAGAAAGAAACAGTTTAAGGCAGAATCAAAACGTCTGTTAGATTTAATGATCAATTCTATCTACACGCATAAAGAAATTTTCTTACGTGAATTGATTTCCAATGCGAGTGACGCAATCGATAAATTATACTATAAATCTTTAAGTGAAAATCTGAGCGATGTCGAACGCGATAAGTTCCACATTTATCTGGAAGTAAATAAGGAAGCTCGTACCTTAACCATTCGTGATAATGGTTTAGGTATGGATAAAGAAGAGCTGGAAGAAAACTTAGGAACAATTGCGAAGAGTGGCTCTTTGGCCTTCAAGCAGGAATTAGAAGAAGAGGAAAAACAGGATGATGTAGATATCATCGGACAGTTCGGTGTTGGTTTCTACTCCGCTTTCATGGTTGCTCAAAAAGTTGATGTCATCTCAAAGAAATATGGCAGTGAAGAAGCTTATATCTGGAGTTCCAATGCAGTTGATGGCTATACGATTGAACCATGTGAAAAGGATAGCTGTGGTACTGAAATCACTTTATATCTGAAAGAGAACAGTGATGATGAAAACTATGATGAATACATGCAGCAGTATGAAATTGAACGTCTGATCAAAAAATATTCTGACTATATCCGTTATCCTATTCAGATGATGGTGGAAGAACAGCGCCGTGTGGAAGAGGAAACAAAAGAAGGCGAAGAAGAAAAAGAACCAAAATATGAAACTGTGATGGAAGAAAAAACATTGAACTCTATGATTCCATTGTGGAAACGTGAAAAAGCAAAGATCACGGAAGAGGAATACAATGACTTCTATAAGAGTAAGTTTAATGACTATACCGATCCCCAAAAAGTCATCCATTTCAGTGTAGAGGGTGCGGTATCCTTTACCAGCTTATTGTTCATTCCAGGTAAGACACCAATGAATTACTATTCACAGGATTATAAGAAAGGTTTACAGCTGTATAGCCGCGGTGTCTTTATCATGGATAATGCAGAAGAACTACTGCCGGAGCATTTCCGTTTTGTGAAAGGTTTGGTAGATTCTCAGGATCTGTCTTTGAACATTTCCCGTGAGATGTTGCAGCATGATCGTCAGTTAAAAGTTATTGCAAACCGTATTGAAAAGAAAATCAAATCAGAACTGTTGCTGATGCTGAAAAACGAACGTGAAGAATATGAGAAATTCTGGCAGAACTTTGGCGTACAGATCAAGTTTGGTGTATACAATGATTTTGGCGCACATAAAGAATTGCTGCAGGATTTATTAATGTTCTATTCCAGCAAGGAAAAGAAATTGATTACACTGGACGAGTATATCAACCATATGGAAGAAGGGCAAAAAGATATTTACTTTGTCAGTGGTGACAAGGTAGAAAAGATTGACCAGTTGCCAATTGTTAAAAAGGTCAAAGAGAAAGGCTATGAAATCTTGTATTTGACAGATAATGTGGACGAATTTGTCTTACAGTCTTTGATGAACTATAAGGAAAAGAACTTTAAGAATATCTCACAGGGAGATTTAGACTTAGATAGTGAAGAAGAAAAGAAGGAACTGGAAAAGAAGGCTGAAGAAAGCAAGGATATGCTTGATGGCTTAAAAGAGGCTTTAGGTGAAAAAGTCAAAGAAGTCAAACTGAGTACACGTTTAGTAGATGATCCGGTATGCTTAAGTGCCGATGAAGGTATGTCCTTTGAGATGGAAAAGGTGTTAAGCGCAATGCCAGATGGCAATCCATACGGCATGAAAGCCACAAGAATACTGGAAATCAATCCTAGCCATCCAATCTTTACCGCCTTACAAAATGTGTATGCGAAAGATAAAGATGCGGTAAAGGATTATGCACAATTACTGTATGATCAGGCATTGTTGATTGAAGGATTCCCAATTGATGATCCAGCAGAATTCTCAAGAAAAATCTGTGAGTTTATGGTTAAAGCAGCAAATTAAGATCGTCGATAAGAGTGAATCATTAAGAAAGTATTATTTAGAAGAAGACTGGCTGTGTGGGGAAACACAAGACCAGTCTTTTTTCGTCTGTGAAAAGATATGTCGGGGATAGACAATTTTGCTTTCTTCACCTTGTGGACTATAGTATAATGAGAGCATGATGGAGGCTTTAGCGATGATACAAAATATTATTTTCGATATCGGGAATGTTTTAGTGACATTTGACCCTTATACTTATTTTCTAAAGTATTTTAAAGAAGAAACCAAAACGCGTACCTTATGTGAACTGATGTTTTCACATGAGGCTTGGTCACAGTATGATGCAGGTATTCTGTTGCGAAAGGATCTGTATGAGATCTATCATCAGGCGTATCCACAGTATCATGAAGAAATGGATCATATGCTGACACATTGGCTAAAGCTGATGGAACCAATTCCGGAAACCTTAGCTTGTATGAAGGAGTTAAAACAGCAAGGCTATGGCATCTATTTGTTATCAAATATCAGTCAGGATAGCGCAGATTATCTGAAAAAGACGCAGGATTTCTTTGCCTATGCAGATGGTGCGGTATTATCTTATGAGCTGCATACCATCAAACCAGATGCGGCGATGTATGAAGAGCTGCTGCAACGCTATCATTTAGAACCGGCAACTTGTGTATTTCTAGATGATGGAGTACAAAATATTGAAAAAGCTTGTTCCTTAGGTATGCAAGGAATCGTTGTTTGTGATATTCAGACAGCTTTACAGGAACTAAAAGAATTGCTGGAAGGAGAGAAGGTATGTTAAGAAGTGGACAAATCCTAACCGGAACGATTGCTTATTTAGATGAATCCAGCAATGGTATTTTGATGGCTGGCAAGGATAAGGTGTTTGTACGTCATGTATTGGCGAAAGAAAAAGTTAAGGTGAAAATACAAAAGCGTTTGAAAGAAGGTTATAGTGCAAATGTTATCGAAATTCTTCAGAAAGATAAGGAACGCATAAAACCGGTTTGTGGAATTTATGAGCGTTGTGGCAGCTGTCATTTAATGCACATGAGTGCGCAGGGGCAAAAGCACCAGAAGCTATCCTACTTACAGAAGTTGTGTGCAAAAAACAAACAGTTGCACATCAAGGCAGAGGAAATTGCCACAATGAAACACCCATATCATTATCGCAATAAGATGATCATTGGTTTTCAAAAGGATAAACAAGGGAAACTGCAGGCAGGCTTTTATGAAGAATTTTCACATCATATTATCCCTTATGAACAATGCTTGCTGCATCCGGAAATCTGTGATGCTATCTTACATACGATTACGGCATTGATGATAAAGCTGCGCATTGAACCTTATGATGAGGATAAGCGAAAAGGGTTACTTCGTCATGTTGTCATACGTTATGGTATGCTTAGTAAGCAGATCATGGTGGTACTGGTCATCAATCAGCAGGTATTCCCAGCACGTAAGGCATTTGTGCAGGAGCTATTGAAAAAGCATCCGCAGATAACGACCATTGTACAAAATGTGAATACACGTAAGACGAGCATTGTCTTAGGTGAACAGGAACGTATTTTATATGGTCCGGGTTATATTGAAGATACCTTATGTGGCTTACAGTTTCGCATATCGGCAAAATCTTTCTATCAGATTAATCATGAGCAATGTGAAGTGTTGTATAAAAAAGGTATGGAGCTGTTACAGTTGACAGGCAAAGAAACGGTTTTAGATGCCTATTGTGGGATTGGAACGATTGGCATGTATGCAGCACAGTTTGCTAAGCAGGTCATTGGTGTGGAGCTGAATAAGGATGCAGTGGAGGATGCTAAGAATAATGCGAAGTTGAATCAAATTCGTAATATTCGTTTTGTTTGCGATGATGCCGGTAAGTTCATGCAGAAGATGGCTGCGAAAAAAGAACGTTTGGATGTTGTAATCTTAGATCCACCGCGCTCAGGCAGTAGTGAAGCGTTTATTCGCAGTGTTGCGACCATTCGTCCTAAAAAGGTGCTGTATATTTCTTGTAATCCACAAACGCAGTTACGCGATTTGCAGCTGTTTCAAAAATATGGCTATGTGGGGGATGTACTGTATGGTGTCGATATGTTTCCGAATACGTTTCATGTGGAAAGTATCGTATTGATGTCAAGAAAAGAAAAGTAGGGTTCTCTTGTCTAGCGAAGGTAATGTGGAAATGTCGATACCTATATTCTTGAAAATATTATTTTCTATATATGTATATAATGTTTTCTTGGAAAGACTGATTTTATGGGTGTGAAGCAAGTATGAAGAATAAGAAGAGCGTTCTAAAGGCATTCTGTACGGTGAAGTTTTATTTCTTTTGCGACAGTAGACTTATCTTTGCCCAGAATATCAGCGATGGTTGCCAACGTGAATTACTAGGCAGGAAAAAGAACGAATTTAGGAGATGATTGATTATCTCAAGTCACAACCCAAATGGGTCACCTCCTGCAAGATGAAACGGTGTGGCTTACGCAACAACAGATGGCAGACTTGTTTCAGACTTCACGAACTAATGTTGTAGAACACATTAAGCATATTTATGGTGAAGGCGAACTGAATGAAAATTCAACTTGTCAAAAATTCCGATAGGTTCAAAAAGAAGAAAATCGTGAAGTGGCAAGGGAGATGCCATTTACAATCTTCAAGCAATGGAACAGCTTGTTTCCGGATATCCTGATTTTGTGGAAAGATAAGCAGAACGAGAAGTGCCTATGACAATGGAAGATTGGGCAAAGCATCTGCACGGGATTTTGACTTCCACAGGAGAAAATCTTCTCATCGGAAATGGCACGGTCAGTCATTTGTAGGTAATGAATATGAAATTAGAATTTGAGGAGGAAATTATGGCATCGAGCAAAGAATATTTAGAATTTATTTTAGGGCAGTTATATGAGTTGGAAGAAGTATCATATAGAGCAATGATGGGAGAATTTATACTCTATTATAAGGGCAAGATTGTCGGCGGAATATATGATGATCGATTACTCGTGAAACCAGTAAAATCAGCCATTTCATATATGCCAAATGCTGTGCATGAATTGCCATATGAAGGAGCAAAAGAGATGTTACTTGTTGATGATGTTGACGACGAGGATTACTTGACTGGCTTATTTGATGCCATGTATGATGAATTGCCAAATCCAAAACCCAAAAAGAATAAATAGAACAACCTCGATTTGCAGAATTGATTTCTATTACAATATATGGCATTACCTGTTCCCCTATGAACAGAACCCTGTTTTCAAACTCTCGTTGGTTAAAATGAAAAGAGTATTGAGAAAAGTTAAAAAGAAAAACCTGTCGATGGATAAAAGTTATATTACCTTTTCATAATAAACTAGCGTTGATTATGAAAATTAATGTTATTTCTAGTTCATACATGCAAACTACATTTTATAATTTGATTAATTTTCTTATCACTAGGATATTTTTCCTACTTTTATAATACGAAAAACGGATAAAAAATTTAGAAAATCCGCATAAATACAGTGTCTATCGACAAAACAGCAGAAGAAAAATAAAGAAAATTACAACGAAATTACAACAAACGAAAGAGCCTGATGTAACGACTTATACAAAGAAATGCAGAGTTATGGAAGAACGACGCTTGAAAAAGAGCGTCTTTTTCTATATCGTGAAACAGCAGACTATTTCATTTCTGCTTGATTACTCTACACTTATCGGGCTATGGTTTGTCAAGGGCTTATTGCGTAAGCAATGCTATATAGCACCCTTTACAAATCATGGACTGAGAAGTAACTTTTCAAAAGTAGAAAAGAAATGACAATGTTTATAACAGCATGGTATAATACAAGTAAAGGCAAATTGGAATTTATCAAGGGGGATTAACAAAATGGTTGATGTATATAAAAATTGTCCTAACTATGAGAATGAATATTATATGTTAAGATTAACAAACAAGGAGGATAAAGCAGATTTGTTAAAAGTTTATTCTGATGAGAAATCTGTACCTTTTTTTAATAGTGATAATTGTGGTGAAGATGATTTTCATTATACAACTGAAAACAGAATGGGGCAGGCAATTGAATACTGGCTTTGGGAGTATAAGAGACAAGGATTTGTCCGTTGGACGATTGTTTCAAAGGCAACGAATGAAGCGATAGGTACGATAGAGCTTTTCCACAGAGAAGCTGATGATTATTTTACAAATTGTGGTTTACTTAGATTAGATATTCGGAGTGATTATGAAATTGCAAGTGAGATTGTTTCAATTCTAAAGTTGATAATTGAACATACATATACACTGTTTCACTGTGATAAAATAGCCACAAAAGGGATTACATCAGCGACGGAACGCATTTCAGCATTGAGAAGCTTAGGTTTTAAACTCTCGGAAGAAAAACTAATAGGTCATGACGGAACAGAATACGATTCATATTTCGTGTTAGAGCAATAAATCTCAGTTTGTATGGGAGATACGCTCAAAATGTTGCAAATCGACGGAGTGATCCGCCAGCGGTGGCGGTCGTAAGACATATCGCCACGCCAGCTTGCTGGCGAGCGTAGCGAGCCTTATCAAGCCCCCGTTATCTAACAAGGGGGGCACAAAAAACAAGAGACAATATACACTACTAAGCGGAAAACGCTGTATTTACAAGGCAAAACCGCTTTTAACAGGGTGTTAACTGAAAGGCACTCATTTAACACATAAAATTGAATAAGACATAGGAAAGACAGTTGATTTTAAATAAGAAATTGATTGTCTTTTTATAATTAAAAAGAAACTATCTATCAATGGAATGAGATTTCATGATACAATTAAAAAACGAATGAATAGGTATTTATAACTAACAAGTTTTATGAGGAAACGTATATGGTAAGAATAACCATAGATGAGTCTATTACGATATGTTGGGAGAATGAATATGAAACGAGAGCAACAAAGAAAACTAAGAGAATTAAAAAAAGCATTGCCAAGGATGTTAAAGGAAAAAGTCAAGGCATACAAAATGAAGAAGAAAGACTATATGATTTGGTATAGTAAAAATGATTTGTTTATAGAATGTATGATTGATGTTAGAGAAACAGTTGACGATAGATGTTGTTGCAGTATACGAGTAAAAATCAAGCCCTTATGGATAGATGATTTATTATGGGATTGTCTACATATGGATAACAATAAAACAGAGCCACTGAGTTTAAGGGCTGTCGGCGCATTCACGGTTAGTGGTGTTGAAGTATATTTAGACTATGATTATCTAAAAGAGTGGACAAGCGAAGAAATGGAAAGCTATGTGGATCTGTATTTAGAAAAATTTAATCAGATTATGAATGAGGTCACAATAGATGATTTTTATGCTCATATAAGTGATCAACCATATCATGAAGAACTAAGGGTATCTCTATCAATGACTTACAATGCCCAATATCAAGAAGCAATAGAATATCTAAAAGATAAAGGTGAAGGTATATTCTGTAATAAAGGTCTTTGGATACATGATGCTATAAAAGAATATTGCAAAAAAAGGATGAATAAGCAATAGATCTAAAGGTAGCAAAGATTGTGAATAAGCAAGATATCATACAAGCTTTTTTGTTTCAAAGCTATCTCTTTAAATGAAGTATGAGTGATTATCATGGACATCTGTCTTGGACTCTTTAAAATCATACTTATGACCTTTTAGTAGTTTACATTTTAAGGTGAATGCCTTATAATTTAGGATGTAATTAGATAAATGAAAAGGAGAATGATTATGGAAATTTCATCACTACAAAAAGCTAGATATGAGTATGCACCTAAACTTCCAGGAATGCTAAGAAACGGTATTGCAGATATTTGTGTTGTAGAAGGTGAGGAAACGCAAAGTGTAGCCGATCAAGAAAAGATCAAAGAACTTTTCCCAAATACTTATGGTAAAAAGGAAATCACTTTCCAAAAAGGAGCAAATACATCTGAAGCAAAAAAACAGGTTGTCGGTGTTATCCTTTCTGGAGGACAGGCTCCAGGTGGACATAACGTTATCTGTGGTTTATACGATGCATTAAAAGCAACCAATAAAGAAAATGTATTGTTGGGATTTAAAAATGGTCCTAGTGGTTTGATCGAAGATGATTATTTAACTTTCGATGATGCATATATCAATGCATACAGAAACACTGGTGGATTTGATATTATCGGATCTGGCAGAACAAAACTGGAAACAAATGAACAGTTTGCTATCGCTGCTGAAGTTTGTAAAAAACATGGTATCACGGCTATCGTTATTATCGGTGGAGATGATTCTAATACAAATGCAGCTGTATTAGCAGAATATTTTGCAGCTAATAATACAGGTGTTCAGGTTATCGGTTGTCCTAAAACTATTGATGGTGACCTTAAAAATGAAGATATTGAATGTTCTTTTGGTTTTGATACAGCAACAAAAACATACAGTGAATTGATTGGTAACATTGAAAGAGATGCAAACTCTGCAAAGAAATACTGGCATTTCATCAAAGTTATGGGACGTTCTGCATCTCATGTAGCTTTGGAATGTGCTCTTGAAACACAGCCAAACATCTGCTTGATTTCTGAAGAAGTAGCTGAGAAAAAGATGTCATTATCACAGATTGCTGATTATATCGCTGATTCTGTTGAAAAACGTGCAGCGAAAGGCATGAACTTTGGTGTTGCCATCATCCCAGAAGGTGTTGTTGAATTCGTTCCTGAATTCTCTGCACTGATTCAGGAAATCAATGAATTATTAGCAGGCAGCAAAGCAGAAGCATTCAATGCTTTAGCAACTTGGAAAGAAAAATATGCCTTCATCGAAAATGGTTTAACAAAAGCATCTATGGATGTATTTGCAATCCTTCCAGAAGGTATCCAGCAGCAGTTATTCTTAGAAAGAGATCCACATGGAAATGTGCAGGTTTCTTTGATCGAATCAGAAAAATTATTCTCTGCTTTAGTAAAAGATAAATTAGAAGAGAGAAGAAAAGCCGGTACATACAATGGTAAATTTAATCCTCTTCACCATTTCTTTGGATATGAAGGAAGATGTGCATTCCCATCTAATTTCGATTCAGACTACTGCTACTCATTAGGATATAACGCATTTATGTTGATCCAGTATGGTTATACAGGCTACTTATCAAAGATTTCTAATCTTTCTAAGCCAGCTAGCGAATGGGTTGCCGGTGGTATGCCAATCACGAAGATGATGAACGTAGAAAGACGTCATGGCGAAGATAAACCAGTTATCAGAAAGGCTTTAGTTGAACTTGATGGAAAACCATTCAAATTCTTCGAAGCACATAGAGAAGAATGGGCGAGTGAAACTTGCTTTGTTTATCCAGGAGCTATCCAGTATTACGGACCTGCTGAAGTATGCGATATCACTACGAGAACGCTTGCTCTTGAGCAAGAATAATACGTTATTGTCAAACGATTGCTATTTTGCGAAATGTTAGTCCTTCGTAATGGACGTATTCGTAAAAAAAGTGGTGTATGGAAAAAATAGTGTATAAAAAGTTTTCAGATACATGTAAAAAGCTATATTGCGCAATATGCAGTATAGCTTTTTGTTATGATGCAAGAATATAAAATATACAAGTCATTAAAATATTGGCAAATGATTCTTAAAAATAGCATACCTCTACTTTAAATGAAAATCATTTTAAGTAAAAATTAGCACTCAAGTGTTGACAGTGCTAAAACTTGTGCTATAATACAGTTAGCAATCAAAGTGTTAGAGTGCTAAAGGAGCGTGATACTATGAACTTTGAAAAGATGAGTGAGAAACTGCAAGAAGTTATCATGCATGCCGTCGAAATCTGTAAAACCTATCAGCATACAACCATTGACACAATTCAAATGCTGAAAGCTATCTTTGAAAACGATGTGTTAGATGGACTGTTTAAGCGATTGAATATTGATAAGATAAGAGCTTTACAAATGATTGATGATGAGATGAGCAGGGTAGCTCGCAGTTCCAATGTGAATCCGCAATTCTCAAATGAAGTTGCGAAGTCATTTGATAAGGCGCAGCAATGGAGTGATTCCGTTCAGGAAAGCTATCTAAGTGTTGCCAGTGTTTTTATCGCCTTACTGTTTAACAAATCTTATATTTCTAAACAGTTGGTGAAAGAGTTCCACCTGAATGAGCAAGCATGCAAGGAAGAGGAACTGAAACGTCGTGGTGGCAAAAATATGGATACACCAAATGCGGAAAGCAATTTAGAGGCTTTAAGTAAATACGGTCGTGATTTGGTCGAAGATGTAAAAAGCGGTAAAATTGATCCTATTATTGGCCGTGATGATGAAATTCGCCGTGTTATCCAAATCTTATCTCGTAAGACGAAAAATAACCCAGTATTGATTGGTGAGCCAGGCGTTGGTAAGACCGCTGTAGTGGAAGGAATTGCTTGGCGTATCATGAAGGGTGATGTACCTAGTTCGTTAAAGGATAAAAAACTGATTGAATTGGATATGGGTTCTTTGATTGCCGGTGCGAAGTATCGTGGTGAGTTTGAAGAACGTTTAAAAGCAATTTTGGAAGAAGTAAAAAATGCCGAAGGAAACATTATATTGTTTATTGATGAAATTCATAATTTGGTTGGTGCCGGTAAAACCGAAGGCAGTATGGATGCCGGCAATATGTTGAAGCCAATGCTAGCGCGTGGAGAATTGCGTTGTATCGGAGCAACGACCTTTAATGAATATCGTCAGTATATCGAAAAGGATGCAGCTTTGGAACGTCGATTCCAAAGAGTTACTGTGCAAGAGCCAACGGTTGAGGATACCATCAGTATCTTGCGTGGTTTAAAAGATCGCTTTGAATCTTATCATGGTGTAAAAATCTTAGATGAAGCAATCATTGCGGCAGCTACTATGTCAAATCGTTATATCACAGATCGTTTCTTACCGGATAAAGCCATTGATTTAGTAGATGAAGCTTGTGCTACCTTACGGGTGGAAATGGAATCCATGCCACAAGAATTGGATGAATTACAACGTAAGATCATGCAACTGCAAATCGAAGAAACGGCGTTAAAGAAGGAAGAAGATAAAAAAGCAATTGAACGATTGAATGATATTAAGAAAGAATTGGAAGAGTTACGTGCAAAGAAAGATGAGCTTTATACAAAATGGGAAGATGAAAAAGCTGTTTTGGAAGAAAGCAAAGATGCCAAGGTAAAACTGGAAAAAGCACGCTTAGACTTAGAACAGGCACAAAGTGAGGCTCGTTATGAGGATGCGGCGAAGCTGCAGTATGGAACCATTCCGCATTTAGAGAAGCTCATTCGTGAGCAAGCTGAAAAAGAACATAATGAGGATGCCTTGATTCAGGAAACGGTAAATGAAGAGCTCATTGCCAAGATTGTTTCGCGCTGGACCGGTATAGAAGTTGCACGATTAGTGGAAAGTGAGCGTCAGAAATTATTGCATTTAAAAGAAGCATTGCAAAAACGTGTCATTGGACAAGATAATGCCTTAGAGCTTGTAAGTGATGCCATTCTACGTAGCAAAGCCCAGATTCAAGATGAAAATCGTCCTATCGGAAGCTTCTTATTTTTAGGACCTACCGGTGTCGGTAAGACAGAAGTTGCCAAAGCATTGGCAGAACAGCTTTTCGATAGTGAATCACATATCGTTCGTATTGATATGAGTGAATATATGGAGAAACATAGCGTTGCCCGTTTGATTGGTGCTCCTCCGGGATATGTCGGTTATGATGAAGGTGGTCAGTTAACGGAAGCAATCCGTCGGAATCCATATTCTATCGTACTGTTTGATGAGGTTGAAAAAGCCCATCCGGATGTCTTTAACGTATTATTGCAAATTCTGGATGATGGACGTATTACCGATTCCAAAGGTGTGACCGTAGACTTTAAGAATACGCTGCTGATCATGACAAGTAATCTGGGAAGTCAGTTTGCCTTTGATGAAGAAGATAAAGAAGACAAATATTTAAACGAAGTGAAGAAATACTTTAAGCCGGAATTTATCAATCGTATTGATGAAATTGTTGTGTTCAATGCTTTAAATGATGATATGTTAGGTAAGATTGCTCATAAATTTATGGATGAGCTGACACAGCGATTAGCCCATAAAGATATTAAGTTAGAAGTTAGTGACGCTGTATATCGCAGTATTGCTACTCAAGGCGTTGATGCGGTATATGGGGCAAGACCTATGAAGCGTTATATCCAGCGTAACATTGAAACGCTGATTGCTCGTAAGATGATTGAAGGCAATGCCGGTAAGGATGATGTCATCAGTGTTGATGTCGTTGATGGCGATTACGTCGTTACGGTTCATGCATAAGGACTAGAATAAAAAAAAGATTCCCTTTGTTGACTGTTTTTCAGACAGCTTTGATATGATTCCTCTAAAGTAGACAATGAAAATAAATAAAACGTTGTTTATGAAAGGAGGGATCTTTTTTTGTTATGGCTGTTTTACCCAGTAGTTTTATAAGGTACATTACCAATGTATCCTTTATGCCTTTCCAGTGAATTATAAATCGAATAAGGACTTATCTAACGCCTAACGGCTAGGATTAATGTGCAGATAGAGGATTACGAAATGCAAGAAAACGTATGGATTCCTTCTTGAAGAATTGTTTTCATGATACATTGCAGGTATACTAGAAGATAGTAGAAAATATATGATATGTGTGATGAATAGGAGATATTAACTATGGAATTACGTTATGAAGATGGTTGGTTGTTAGAGATGGATGCAGATGCAGGAGTTTATGATGTCTACGATGAGAAAAGATGCCTCTTACAGCAGGTTACAGGAAATCAGCGCCTTTTGCTTTCTGGCAAGGACAAACGTCCAATGCTCTATATTCGCAAAGACAAGCAAACCTTTGTCGTAAAACCACGGGCGCTACCTGACACCGGTGTTGTGAACTTTCGTGATCTTGGCGGTTATGTGAATCGTGATGGACAACAGGTACGCTATGATTGTTTTTATCGCAGTGCTCCTTTGTGTGATTTACAGAAGGATCATGTGGATTATTTGCATCAACTGCATATACAACATATTCTGGATTTGCGTAGTGATATGGAACGTAAAGGCAAGGAGGACATCCACTTACGGGAAGCGAAGTATCATCCCATATCGGCGATAACTTTTGATCAAGGAATGGATGTAAAAGGCAGTTTTGATTTTGCGACATTATTGCAACAAGTAGATGTCACATTGTTAAAGAATATGATGATGCAGGTTTATAGGAAGCTTCCTTTTGATAATCCTGCATATCGCCTTCTTGTACAAGTGGTGTTAGAGGAAGAGGTACCTGTATTGTTTCATTGCAGTGCAGGAAAAGATCGCACTGGTTTTGGGGCAGCTTTGCTATTGTTGCTGCTTGATGTTGATGAAGAAACCATCTTAAATGATTATGTCTTAAGCAATCAGTATCGTAAAAAGGAGAATGCGAAAATCTATGCGCAGGTAACAGCTTCGCAAACGGATATGGAGGCTGTAATGGGGGTACAAAAGCAGTATCTTAGGGCAGCTTTGCAGGCTATTAAACAACGCTATCAAACCTATGAAGCCTATTTTCAAGCAGAATTCGGTATTGATGAAACACAAAGAAAGCATCTAAAACAATGTTTTTTATATCCTTTGAATATGTAGAATCATGTTATTTTAACGCCTGTTCTTGAATTTTTTTAAAGAACAGGTTAAACTATATGACATGAATATATTTGAGGTAAGAGCATGTTTGGCTATGTCATTGTAAATAAACCGGAACTAAAAATCAAAGATTTTGATGTTTATCGCAGTTTTTACTGTGGCCTTTGTCAATGTTTGAAAAAAGAATTTGGACAGCTGTCACGGTTTTCCTTAAATTACGATATGACATTTCTGGCCATTTTGTTAACTGCGTTATATGAACCGCCTACGGAAGAGAAGATGAAACGCTGTATGATACATCCCATGCAAAAGCATAGGATGTATGATAACATCTATCTTAGCTATGCGGCCGAGATGACGATTGTCTTAACGTATTTAAAGTGTGAAGACAATTGGCAGGATGAACATTCGCATACATCACATATGTATCAGAAAGTATTAAAGCATCGCTATGAAAGCATTAAGCAAAAGTATCCTGAGAAAGTAACACGTATTGAAGAAGCCTTGATAGCACTTGGTGAAGAAGAAAAAAAGGGAACTAGGGATCTGGATCTGTTGGCTTCCTATACAGGACGTTTTATGGCAGAAATTTTATGCTACAAGGAAGATGTGTGGGCACCCACTTTAAGAACGATGGGCGATTATCTGGGACGCTATATTTATCTGCTGGATGCTTATGATGATCTAGAAGAAGATAAAAAGAAACAGTGTTTTAATCCTTTGTTAGAAGAAGCGAAGAAAAGCGATTTTGATGAACGCATGCGCACGATTTTAGAATTGATGATTTCCGCATCATGTGAGGCTTTTGAAATATTGCCTATCATTGCGTATGCAGATATCATCCGCAACGTATTATACTCAGGGATATGGGCAAAATATGAATTAGCACGTAAAAAGAGAACAGGTGAAGAAGATGGAAGATCCTTATAAGATATTAGGGGTATCAAGAGATGCCAGTGAAGATGAAATAAAAAAAGCATACCGACGATTAGCAAAGCAGTATCATCCGGATGTAAATAAAACAGCGGGAGCTGAAGAAAAGTTTAAAGAAATTCAGAATGCTTACCAGCAGATCATGGATTATAAGAAAAACGGTGGACCGCAAGACTTTTGGAATGCCAGTGGCTTTAGCAGTAGCTATGGTAATTATCAAGGCTATCAAAAGGGTGGGGCAACGAATGATTATCAAGCGGTAGTGAATTATCTGAATACCGGTCAATATCAGGCAGCGTACAATGTTTTAATTAATATTCAAGAACGTGATGCCAGCTGGTATTATCTGTTTGCCATTGCGAATTATGGCTTAGGTAATCATATTGCGGCAATGGATGCGGCGGAAAAAGCTTGTCAAATGGATCCAAGCAACCAACAGTATCGTCAATTGTATGCGCAGTTGCAAAGAGGCAGGACGCGCTATCAGCAGATGCAGACACCGTTTGGTGGTGCAAGCAATTTCTGTTGTTATTTGCTGTTATGTAATATGTGCCTTGGTGGAGGCGGCATGTGCTATCCTATATTATGCTGTTAGAGTGGAAACACTCTTTTTATTATGGCGTTTTTTGCTTTTTCCTGTAATGAAGAATCTTAATTGATACATCACATCTATCTGGAAAAAGCCTTTATGATATAGAAAGCTGTTTTATATAAAAGGCAGTCTTTGCCTCAATTAGGCACAAAGCTAGTCGTTACTTTGTTTCACAGGGTGATGTGCTTTTCATTGCCTAATATGCATCAAATCCAGAAAGACCCGCTAACGAGAATTTACTTTCGCTCTTGTCTTTTTTACTTATCATTATACACGACAGAGCATATCATTTGATGTAAACGCATTCATACATGAATTTATTACTTTTCTTTACGAAACACATGCAATTTGTTGACAAGTTAAGAATTTCGAGTATGATAGATATGTAAACGTTAGACGCGTATAACTTTTTTAGGAAGGCGGTAGACAGCATGATGACGACATTAGACAAAATACGTCCGGGTATGGGCGGCATCATACAAAGTGTAGGTGGGCAAGGAGCATTGCGCAGAAGACTTTTAGATATGGGATTAACTCCTAAGACCAAAATTCAGGTAACTAAGATTGCCCCTATGGGAGATCCCATGGAATTATATTTGCGTGGTTATGTATTAACACTGCGTTTGCAGGATGCAGCAGAGATTGAAGTACTAGTTAAGGAGGAAGTGCTATGAGTGAAGTGCTAATTGCATTAGCCGGTAACCAGAACTGTGGCAAGACAACCTTATTTAACCGTTTAACCGGAAGCAATCAGCATGTCGGTAACTTTCCCGGGGTAACAGTAGAAAAGAAAATGGGAATCATTAAGAATTTCAAAGAGGCAACACTTGTCGATCTTCCGGGCATTTATTCTTTGTCGCCTTATACAAGTGAAGAAGTTGTCACAAGAGATTTTATCTTAAAAGATCATCCTGCCTTAATTGTTAATATCGTGGATGCGACCAATATTGAACGAAACTTATATTTATCTTTACAGTTGATGGAATTAAAGACACCGATGGTCATCGCATTGAATATGATGGATGAAGTTACTGCCAGTGGAAACAGTATTGATGTAGAAAAGCTGTCAAAGCATTTACAAATTCCCATCGTACCGATTTCCGCTAGTAAGAATGAAGGCATCAATGATTTGATTAGTGTAATCAAGAAGGAAACACGTAAACATCAAGAAGCCATTCATCTGGATTTTTGTAAAGGTGAAGTACATCGTGCCATTCATTCAATTGCACATATCATTGAAGATCATGCGCAGACTGCAGATTATCCAACACGCTTTGCGGCTACCAAATTGGTTGAAGGTGATGAACCGATGCAGCGTGCTTTGCACTTACATCAAGATGATCTGGATATTATAGAAAAAATCGTTAAAAGCATGGAAGATGCTTTAGGTACAGACCGTGAGGCGGCATTAGCGGATATGCGTTATTCTTATATTGAAGAGCTGGTAAAAGATTGTGTTGTGAAAAATCATCGCTCACAAGGATTAAAGCGCAGTCAGCGCATTGATCAGCTGTTAACGCATAAATACTTAGGTATTCCGGTTTTTATCCTTATTATGTTGATGATTTTCTATTTAACCTTTGGACCGATTGGTGGTACTTTGCAAGGCTTATTAGAAGAAGGAATTGACATTGCGGTCAATGCGTTAAGTGATTTACTAATGCATTTACAAGTAAGCTCTTGGCTGCATGCCTTGGTGATTGATGGTATCTGTAATGGGGTAGGAAGTGTCTTATCGTTTCTTCCAGTCATCGTTACCTTATTTTTCTTTCTTTCTTTATTAGAAGATAGTGGTTATATGGCAAGGGTAGCCTTCGTCATGGATAAGGCATTGCGCAAGCTTGGCTTAAGTGGCAGAAGCTTTGTGCCAATGCTGATTGGCTTTGGCTGCAGCGTACCGGCAATCATGTCAACTCGGACCTTAAGTAGTGATCGTGATCGCAAGATGACAATCGTGGTAACACCTTTTATGTCCTGTAGTGCAAAACTGCCTATTTACGGCATGATCACAGCTGCCTTTTTCCCTGAACATACGGCACTTATTTTGATTAGTGTGTATCTGATAGGCATCTTTGTTGCGATACTGTCTGCTTTATTATTAAAGCGTACTGTATTTCAAGGGGAATCTGTACCCTTTGTCTTAGAATTACCGGCTTATCGTATTCCAAGTGCGAAAAGTGTGCTCTTACACATGTGGGAAAAAGCAAAAGATTTCTTACGTAAAGCTTTTACGATCATCTTTGTAGCTAGTATCATCATCTGGTTCTTACAAAGCTTTGACTTTGCCTTTAACTTTGTAGAAGATTCATCTACCAGTATGTTGGCTAACATCGGAACTTGGATCTCCCATATTTTTGCCCCATTAGGCTTTGAGGACTGGCGTGCATCAACGGCATTGGTTACCGGAATTACGGCGAAAGAAAGTGTTGTTTCTACCCTCTCTGTATTAACCAATACGACTAGTGATGCCGGATTATCCGTAGCTCTGCAAACGATCTTCTCTCCGGTATCCGCATTTGCTTTCCTATGTTTCACGGTGTTATATATGCCATGTGTAGCTGCTTTTGCGGCAACAAAACGTGAATTTAGGTTCTATGAAACAGGCATTGGCTACAGTGGCTTATCAAACCGGTGTAGCTTATGTGGTAGCACTACTTGTTTATCAGATAGGTTCCTTGCTTTTCTGATGACAGAATCAAGAAAAAAACATATACTAATAGTATAAGAAGGATGTGATGATATGAACTTAGCAGATGTTATCGTGAGCGCCATTATTATCGGCTTATTGATCATTGTCTTTTATGTAACCAGAGCTAAAAAAGGAAATAGCGGTTGTGGCTCTTGTACAAGTGATTGCAGTTCCTGTCATGCATTTTCCAATTTCTATGAAGATTATAAAAAAGATGAGGCTGATAAAAAGCTGAAAGAATAAATTGCATAAATAATTGTCTTACTTGAGGCTGTAATGAAATAGACAAGATTGATAAGTCTATGAGGTTACAGTCTCTTTTTTCTATGTTTCATGCTGTAATGAATTTTTTAGATAAAGAAATAAATTTTTCAGATAAAAGGTATTGGAAAAGAAAGAATCAATAACATATTGAAAATTAATTACAATGGTGATATCTTATAAATGAAATATAATTACATAAGAGGAGGATATCATGAACATTGTAATTGATGCAGCAACTGTTTTAAGGGCATGGCCAAACGTAGAGAAATACCAGAACACGACTTTACGTTATACCCCGAATACGGATTTTCCTGAGGTCATGGAGGAGATTATCGGTAAGCCGGATATCATTCGGCTGTTTGTGACCTTGGACGAAGTTTGGGATTATCGAACGAATGAATATCATTGGAATTATCTGATTGGTGAAAATCGCTATGTTGGTGATAATAAGCATTATGAATACGATTGGCCGTTGACGGAAGTAAGTCCTTTTCAGGTGCATGAAGAAGATTATCTGCGTTCTCATGCGGCGCATGCCAAAACGGTTATGTTGAATATTCGCCGTTATGAGCGTGAAGTTATTGAAGGAATCATTACTCTGGAAACCTATGAAAAAGTTTTTGAAAAGGTAGTGGAATACTATAAAGAGCATATTGCCAATATTGTCTATATTGAATGTTGTAATGAAGTGGAAATTCCGCGTTTCGGTGGCTTGCGCATGGAAGAATACTATCCGTTATATCAGTGTGCTAGTCGTGCCATAGCTCGTTTAAATGCCAAACATTCTTATGAACAGCCATTGCAGATTGGTGGTTTTGGGATGTCGGCAGGTATGTCCAATTGGAAATACTGGGATGCTTTTATGCGGCTTCTGGCAAAGGATGAAAAGCGCAAAATTGATTATTATTCAATGCATGAATATCATGGAAATCCATGCCGCATCTTAGAATTTTATATTCGTCATGAAGAACTGCGAAAAGAATTTAACTTACCGGAATTGCCTTTGATGATGAGCGAATACGGTATGCGTTATGGTTTGGGAGATGCCGGCAGACCGGACAATTTACATAACGCCAGTGGTGAAGTAGCCGGCATGTTGTTAGGTTCCTATTGTAAAAACTTAAAGATGTTTCCTTGGTGCAGTTTTCATAATCCGAATCAGCAGTTAGGAAGAACGATGTTCTTACAAATGGAAGATACTTATATCCCAACACCAAGCGGGCATGTCATGACGATGTTTCACTGGCTCAAGCCTTGGCAGCTCATTGTGGAAGAAGATACGGAAAATCAAATCATCGCGACCAAAGATAAAGACAGCTATGCCATCATGGCAGCGAATCCATTAGAAGATAAACGGGAATATCATTTTCTGCTAAAACATATAAAAAAGGCGGATTATATCATGAAAGAATATTATGTGGATGCTTTTCATAACAACTGTCTGCAAGATAAAAGTTGTATGAAATTGAGTATTTCAAGAGAAACTAAATTTCAAAATGTAGATAAAATTACGTTCACAAGAGAGATGAATCCAACAAGTGTACACTTTTATACTATAGAAAAAAGAAAATAAATTACATAATAAAAGATAAAATACGTCGAAAAGTGGCAAAAAATGCCATTTTTTAATACATTTTACACATAAATGAAATTAAATTACGAGAAAGTATAAAAAATAGTTGTAATTTAATTACACAGATATTATAATATACATGAAATTAAATTACAGTTAGTTTCAGATAATGTAATTTCGGTGTAAGAAAGAGAGGGTAATTTATGAGCGCTGAAAAATTATCACTAGGTCAGCAGATCTTAGAAGGCTTAGGAGGAGCTGGAAACATTAAGGTCTTTGAGAATTGTATGACCAGGCTACGTGTCGTTGTAGTGGATCCATCTAAGGTTGACAGAGCGGCATTGGGAAACATTAAAGGGGTTTTACGGGTAGTTGGTTCTCCGGAAGAACCGCAGATCGTATTAGGTCCGGGTGTGGCAGATGATGTCTGTACGGAATTAAAAACGATGCCCGGCTTGAACTACTCCGAAGTGAAAGCCGATGGTGCTTTGATGAAGAAGAAAGATGCTAAAGGTATCTTCAGTTTCTTTGCGAAAGTATTCGCACCATTGATTCCGGTATTTGCCGGAACCGGTTTGATCTTTGGTATCATGAAGCTGTTTGTGTTGATTTTTAACATGACCGGTATTAGTTTATTTGATCCGGCTGCTGTTGTGGATGGCGGTTCACAATTCATGGCTGTATTAAATGTATTAGCTAGTACATTCTTTACGTATCTGAATATTGCTGTTGCCATGCAGGCCGCAAAAGTCATGGGTGGAAATCCATACCTTGGCTTGGTTGCCGGTGGTATTGTTACCAACGTTGCCGGATTAAATGGCGTTGCGATGGGCTTCTTAGGCTTATCTTTCGCAAATGGCCGTGGTGGTACATTGGCCGCAATGGCAGCTGGTGCATTGATTGCTGTTGTCGAAAGAAAAATCAAAAAGCATACACCAAATGCCTTGCGCATTCACATGCCGTCGCTCTTATCGGTTGTCATTGTCGGTATCATTACGATTTACATCCTGCAGCCGGTTGGCGGACTTATCACAGATGGTATTACAGAAGCATTGATGTGGTTATTCAATAATGCCGGTCCTTTAGGCGGTGCTGTTATATCTGCATTGTTCCTGCCATTGGTAATGACCGGTATGCATCAAGGTCTGACACCGGTACATACGGCATTGATTCAGCAGTTAGGTTACACACCGTTGTATGCATTTAACTCTATGGCTGGTGGCGGACAGGTTGGTGCAGCGACCGCGTTGTATTTCAAATATCGTAAACAAAAAGCTTTACAGAGTGCCATCGTCGGTGGCTTACCTGCTGGTATCTTAGGTATCGGTGAACCATTGATCTTCGGTGTTACCTTACCATTAGGCCGAGCCTTTGTGACTGCCTGCCTAGGTGCCGGTGTTGGCGGCTTGGTTTGTGGCTTCTTCCCAGAAATGGGCGCCGTAACAATCAACGTTTCCGGTATCTTAGGAACTTTGGTTAATACCAAACCACTGGTATACTTATTAGCATATGCGACTTCTATTGCTTGCGGCTTCTTATTCACTTGGTTTGTTGGTGTTAAACAGGAAAATCTGGATACCTTCATCGTAGAAGAATAAAAAAAGACTTATGTACATCCTGCCTATGAAAGGCAGGATGGTGCATAAGTTCATAATTAAAAACAAAACCATTCATTCTGTATCGACTATGTAAAATATATGTATCAAAACTTTATGCAAATGAACTTTCATATAGTATATATGCGAAGCAGAATGAATGTATCGTATAAAGGAGGAAATTGTTATGAGTTTCATGTTTAAACCATTAGCTTATGATGAGCCAAATGCTGTAAACAAAATTCAATTGAAAGATGATGTACGACAAAATTTCATTCGTGGGAATGAAATTATCGCTAAAACGATGATTACCACTATGCAGACTGCCATGCGTGATGATTGCTATGTCTTATGCATGGATGGCTATGTCAGTGCGCAATTTGGATCTATGGTGGAAGCACTGCAAAAAGCTGCAAAAGAAAATCAAACAGACCTGTATGTTTACGATATGTGGGATATTTATAAAACACAGGCGCAAATAGATGAGCTGACAAAAGAAAGTCTACCATTAAACTATGAAGATGATCCGGTACTATTATTCGGTAGATTATACAAAGGGAATATCGAGAATTTTATTGATCCTGCGAAACAGGCGGAAGTAGTACAAACGCTGAAGGAAAGAAAAAAAGGCATTCATTTGATATATGGCATGGGAAGTGCCAGTGAAGCCATCCGTAAGGCAGCCAATGGCATTGCCTATTTAGATGTAACACCGAAAGTTGCGGCGATTCGTGCTCGAGAAGAAAAATTCGTGAATATCGGCGATGAAAGTGCAAGACCATTCAATTTGTTGATGCGTCGTAATTACTTTGTCGACTTTGAAGTAACACTGCGTTTACGTAAGACTTTACTAGATGAAGATGCCATTACTTTCTACATCTTGGATAATGATGATAATGATCGCCGCATGTTATACAACCATGCCTTAAATGAAATCCTAGATACGCTGATTCAATATCCATTCCGTGCCAAACCGGTATATCTGGAAGGCATCTGGGGAGGAGAATACATCCGTAAGATTCGTAATATTCCTATGGATATTGCCGGCAATATCGCATGGATCTTTGAATTTATCCCGATGGAAGTAAGTATTGAAGTCGCAGTGGGAGATGATGTTGCGGATATCCCATTCTATACCTTTGTTCAAAAGAAAGGCTTAGAAATGATGGGACAGCATTGTATGGAAGAATTTGAAGGTTATTTCCCAATTCGTTTCAACTATGATGATACATGGCACAGTGATGGCAACATGTCGATTCAGGTGCATCCGGATGAAGATTTTATCATTGAAAACTATGATGAATTCGGCCGTCAGGATGAAGCTTATTATGTGATTGCGACCGGACATGGAGCCAAGACGTATGTCGGCTGGAAAAATGATGGCAGGGAATTTTTGGAGCTGGCGAAAAAATCAGAAAAGGATCACTGTGATATTGATTATCAGAAATATGTTAATGCCGTACCATCCATACCGGGCAAACAGATCATGCTGCCGGCAGGAACGATTCATTCATCCGGACGAAATCAGTTGATTTTGGAACTGGGAAGCTTAACGATTGGCTCATATACGTATAAGGTATATGATTATAACCGTAAGGATAAAGAAGGTAAGGTACGACCAATCCATACTGCGAATGCAGAAAAGGTTTTACATTTTGAAAGGGATAGTGAATGGGTAGATAACAACATTGCCATTGAACCGATAATGGTCGAAGAAACACCACAATATCGTGAATATACCGTTGGTTCTACAGACTTGATGTATTATCAGACCAATCGAATCGAAATGGAAACCCATGCAATTTACGAAGGTAAAAATAACGGTCAGTTTACCGTACTCACCTTAGTGGATGGAGAAGAAATCAAGGTATATTCCAAATCGCATCCGGAATTTAGCTATACTCAGAAATACTTGGATATTGTAACGATTCCGGCAACGATTGAGGATTATGTCATTGAAGCTAAAGGCTATCAGCCGGTTGTGATACATAAGACCTTCTTAAGAGAAAATTATTCACGTTATAAGAATTTGGACTATAAAAATCGTTAGAAAGGAAGGATACCATGGATTTTATCAGAGAACCAAAAGCAATACAGGAATTTTGGGATACCTGTAAATTACAGGGACAAAATGTAGTAGATCGACAAAAGAAAGTTAAGGAATGCATCGGTGTTTATAATAATGAAGAAGCATTAAAGGAACATGGCGATAACTTAGCGTATTGGGTAAGCAATCAAAACTTTAATCGTGAAAGTTATGTGAAAGGAAATCTGCAATGGGGTATTACTTATATCAATCCGTTTACGGTAGATGGGGAATGTGCCATGACCAGCGGCCATTATCATGGGGATAGTGATTGTGATGAATACTATTATGGTTTAAAAGGCGAAGGTTTCCTATTGTTTTGGGATGGCGCACAGGATTTCTATGTAGAAAAAATATTCAAAGGCTCCTTGCATTATATCAATGGGCATTATGCACATCGTATCATCAATAGTGGCGATGAAGTGTTGGCAGTGGCGGCATGTTCGCTACCTTCTAGTAAACAGGATCACAAATCCATTCAAGAAAGAGGATTCCCTTACCGCTGTTATAAACGAGATGGTAAGATTGTCTGGGAGAAGCAGGAATGAAACCCTTAAGACTTCAGCCTGTCTATATCAAAACGATATGGGCAGGGCATACCCTACATGATATCCGTTCCTTACCGGAAGAAGGTATTGGAATCGCCCGTGAAGTATGTGCCTATAAAAATTCAGAAAATCTAATTGCGGAAGGTGAATATCAGGGAAAAAGTATTAAGGAATTGATTCAAGAACATCATGAGGAACTGATGGGTAGGGATGATAGTAATCAGTTGATTCGGGCTGCTTACATTGATGCAATCGAAGATCTATCCATTCAGGTACATCCCAAGGAAACAGATGCCGCTATTTTAGGGGATTATGAAAAATCAGAATCTTGGTACATTGTGGATGCGAAAGAAGGTGCAAGCATCGTAGCAGGTACGACTACTACGGATAAAGCAGTATTGAAAAAAGCGATTGAAGAAGGTACGTTAGAAAAATACATTCAACGCATACCGGTAAAAAAAGGCGACTTTGCTTTGATTCCGGCAGGATTGCTGCATGCTTGTGGTAAGGATATGCTGGCGATAGAGATTGGCAGCTTTGGCGGTATCACATATCGTTTGTATGACTATGGCAGACCAAGACCCTTGGATCTGGAAAAAGGCTTTGCGGTATTGGATTGTGATGAAGCCTGCAGCATGACACATCATCCATTGCCAGATAAACCATGCAATCAGAGAAATACTGGTGTGGATCACCCGCTGTTTCATGTTGATGTGATTGATATTGCCAAGGAAGGACTGTTTGAAACAAACAACCAATATCATGTAATCGTATGCGTAGATGGAAGTGGGGTTGTAGAGTGTAAAGGGGAAGCATTTGCTTTAAACTATACGCAGACGCTACTCATACCGGCAAGTGCGAAGCAATATCGCATCAAAGGAAATTTGCGTATTTTACAAGGTTGGAAACCATAAAACGATGAAATATGCATGAAAATGCTATTTAAAAAGCATAAGAATGAGCGATAAACGAGAAATCAGTTAGCATAATAACCGGGGTAATGATATAATATGAATGTTAATGGGGTGTGAATATGAACACAAAAATTGAAAGTGTCTATGCGACATTGTCTAAATCTGACAAAGCCATTGCGGATTATTTTTTAAGCCATGGCAAAGACATAATTTCTATGAACATTCATGAACTTGCGGCTGAAATCGGTACTTCTTCTGCTTCTGTTTCTCGTTTCGTAAGAAAAGTATTAGGAAAGAGTTTTGCGGAAACCAAGATTGAACTGGCAAAGAATATTGAAAGTTTGAGTGTGGAAAATACCCATGAAATATTTGAATGGGCATCAGACTTTGATGATATGCCGAATAAAATCATTTCGCATATCGATCAGGTTTGTAAGGATGTGCTGGACTTCAATGGAATCAAGGTATTTGAGGAAGTTATCACCTTACTGGCAGATGCGGAAAACATCTTCCTGTTTGGTGTCGGCAGCAGTGGCATCGTTGCTCAGGATATGCATCAGAAAATGATTAAGCTGCGAAAGCGGGCTCTATATATTACCGATTCTAACTTTGGTACGTTAAATGCCGCTTTGTGTACGGATAAAGATGTGGTTGTGGCAATCAGTTTCAGCGGTCGTACCAAGGAAGTCAATATAGCTGCCAGAAAAGCAAAGGAAATGGGCGCAAAGGTAATTTCTATTACCAATAATACAAAAAACAAATTGCGTGCCTTAAGTGATATTAATATTGTGATACCAAGTGTGGAAATGAATGAATCAAGATTGGCCGCTATTTTTTCACGCTATGGACAGTTATTTGTTGTCGATATGCTCTTTGTCGGTCTGGCAAAACGGATAAGTAATTCTCCGAGCCAGTTATTGGATGGTTATCGAGAAATCTTAAAGGAATTAAAAGAAAACAGATAGGAGATTCAAATGTTATGGAAAAGATAAAGACTTTTCTTGCTCCGATAAAAGGAAAACTGTTGGATATCAGTTGTGTTCCTGATGAGGTTTTTGCGGATCGTGTTATGGGAGATGGCTTTGCGCTGGATATTTTAGGCGGTGAAGTCATTGCTCCGATGGATGGTGTCGTTACGGCAGTATTTCCGGGAGGACATGCAGTTTGTCTGCAAGCGGATTGCGGTGTACAGGTATTGATACATATCGGCTTGGAAACGCACACTATCAAACATTTGTATAAAACAAAAGTTGAACAGGGACAACATGTGAAGGCAGGCGATTTACTGGTTGTTGCGGATTATAAAAAATTACGTAAAAAGGCCAAATCACCAATTACGCCAATCGTTTTTTTGAATCAGGAAAAGATTGAATTATTAAAAGAAAACGAAATGGTAGAAGCAGGAGATACCGGTATCATCCGTATCACTGTTCAGGATGCCTAATATGATACAGGGATATGGTGTATCTCTTTATTTAGAAGAACATGCAGATGAAACAAAAATGCAGTCTTATCTGGCATTGGCAAAAAGCAAAGACTGTAAGGAAATATTTACTTCTGCCCATTTACCAGAATACACGCTAAAAGAACAACTCCGATTCCTCGCCATATTGGTTAAACAGGTACATCGTTTCCGTATGGAAATCAGTGTGGATTTCGGTGGTGGCAGTATCATGGAAATATTACAGGATCCCTTTACATGCGAAGCCATTGCTTCATTACAACTAGATGCCATGCGATTGGATTACGGATGTAATGCGGATATCATGGAAGCTTTGCACAAGCAAACCGGGATTTCTACCTTTATTTTAAATGCTTCCATCTTACAGGAAAAAGAATTGCTTCCATATTTGGAAAAAGCAAAAGAGCATCAGATACAAATAAAGGACTGTCATAATTTTTATCCTAGAGAAGATACTGGGTTAGATATGGATTTCATGATCAGTCAATATCAGTTGTTTCATAAATATGGTATTCCGGTCACTGCCTGTATCGCTTCTCACACTCATCCAAGAGGGCCGATATTCAAAGGATTGCCTACCATGGAAAAACAGCGTTACATGTCGGTGGAAAAAGCCGCTTTAGAACTTTCTGCTTCATTAGTGGCTGATTGGCTGTTGGCAGGGGATGCCTATTTAAAGGAAACCGAGTTGGATGCATTGTATTGCATCTTGCATAAAAAGGAATTGGTGCTGCATGTCTCATTTTTAGAAAATGCAACAAAGGAAGAAAAGCAGTTGCTGTTAGGGCGCGTGCATGCCATTCGCTATGACAGCAATTCCCGCATACTCCGTTCCCAATCATCACGAGAGATGGCGGAGTTTGCGAAAAAAATCAAAGCGCATAATACAGTTGAAAGAAAAGCTTTGACAATTACCATTGATAATGAAAACTACCTGCGTTATAGCGGGGAAGTACAGTTTGTTTTACAGGATCTGCCCAGTGATGAACGGGTTAATGTAGCAGGCTGTATAGCGAAAGAGGATGCATGGAAACTGCAATATTATCGGGAAGGTTTCGCATATCGTCTGATTGCTGTTTGACATCCTTTGGGATGTCTTTTTAGGAGGCAGGAAATGAACTATCATCAACTTACAAGTAAAGATGTTTCCCAGCTTTTGGAACTGTGGAATGAGGTGGTTTTAGAATATCCGCTAACGATGAAAAAACTGGTACAGACTTTATTTTGTGATGAAAATTATGATAATCAGGCTACTTTCTTAGCAGAGAACGAAAAAGAAATCGTAGGTTTTTGTATAGCAATCAAAAGAAAGTATCCGTATTTAGAAAAAGGTCTGGAAGAAGATAAGGGATGGATTTATGCCATTGCCGTAAAAAAAGCTTATCAAAGACAGGGGATAGGCAGTCGGTTACTGGCTTATGCAGAAAACTATCTGCAATGTCCACATGTGATTGTCGGTGCTTATAGTCCACATTATCTAATGTGTGGTATTGATGCAAATAAACAAGAAACTGTGTCTTTTTTCACAAAGCACGGTTATCAGCTCAAAGCTTGCGCATATCCGATGAAGATGGATCTTACGACGTATCAAATGCCAAAAAGCATCCAGGAATTAAAGCAACGCAAGGAAGCAGAAGGCTATTCTTTTGTTTACTTTACATGGGCAGATGGCGAAGCGTTTTTATCTTTTCTACAAATGAATTTCAGTGCCGGTTGGCGCAAACACGTTATATCGGCAATGCAATCAGCTACGGCAGAAAATACGATTCTGTTATGTAAAAAAGGAAAGGAAATCATCGGCTATGTGCAAAGAGGCATTTTACAGGAAGCCAACCGATATGGCCCTTTTGGTGTGAAAGAAACATATCGCGATGCCGGTATCGGTTCCATCTTAGCGCATCTGATGTGGCAGGATATGAAAGCAAATGGCTTAAAAAATGTTTGGTTTCACTCTACCGATGAGAACGGGCGACGTTTTTATGAACGACAGGGCATGCAGGTCGTAAGAAAATTAGTACACTGTGAGAAGGTGAGAACATGAATCTGGCTGTTATCGGGACAAGTAAGATTGCCCAAAAATTGACAAGCACCTTTCTTACGTTTCCGGATATGCAAGTAAATGCTGTGTATTCAAGAACAAAGGAAAAAGGAAAGGAATTCGCATCGGTATTTTCCTGTACCAAAGTTTATACAGATCTTGAGGATATGGTAAACGATAAAGAAATAGACTTGGTATATATCGCTTCCCCTAACGCGTTACATGTAGCTCAAAGCAAGATCTGTTTACAACATGGCAAGCATGTGTTTTGTGAAAAGCCGATTGCTTTTTCCAGAGATGAACTGGATTCTTTGATTGCATTGGCTAAGCAGAATCACTGTTTCTTTCAAGAGGCTATGACGGTAACTTACATGCCAAACTTTTCCATCCTAAAACAGGCCATACAGGATAAACATCCGCATTTACTAACCTGTGATCTGTCCCAATATTCAATACAATATGATGCTTTAAAACAGGGAGAAATAAGCAATGTGTTTGCTAAGCAGATGAAAGGCGGTGCTTTGTATGATTTAGGTGTATATTGTTTACATTTTGTATATGGCATTCTTGGATATCCGAAAGCTATGACGAAATATGATGTAAGATATACCAATGGTATTGATACCTCCGGTGTTATCGTGATGCAGTATGAGCAATGCAATGCCATCATCAGCTATGGAAAAGACAGTAAGGGAAGTGCCCATACTAGAATCCAATGTGAAGAAGGGTATTATGATATGGAAGGAGCTTGCAGCCGATTACGAACGATTGTTTTTCATGATGAACAAGGCACGCATGCGCTTGGTACAGAAACAAAGGAAAATCATCACTGGTATGAAGTAGATGCCTTTCTGAAAATGATACAAAAAAATAATCATGCCTTCCAACAACAGCAATGGGAACAATCTCTTGCGGTATGTCAGCTGCTGGAAGAATTACAAGAGAAAGGAGATAAAACAGTATGAAGGTCAGTGTACCATTGGCAGTAAGTGCCCAAAGTTTTTATACATATCTGTTGAAACAGATCAAAACCGATATTCAGGCTTCTAAAAATACCGTACCGGCTACGTTAGAGGAACTAGATGGCTATACGTATTCAAGATTTTTAAAAAGACAAAAAAAAGATGCATTGGAAATTCGAATTCAGGTTGGACCGTTAATTGAAAACCGCTATTATGAAGTGAAGTATCAGACACCGACGGCATCCAATCGTTATTTCTATGATATTACAGAAGTTGATGAACATCATATTGAAGTGACGTATTGTGAGGATAACAGTGCAAAAGGAAGTATCAATAACTGGTTTTATAAGACAAGAGTAAAATTTCGAGAGGCCAATGTGCAAATGCGTGTAAAGGAAACATTAAAAGCCATTGAACAACAATTACAAGGAGATACGTCATGGATACCATCGAAACCTTAGATACAGAACAGATCAATCCGGCTTCTTCACAGATCAGTGAAGTTTCCACATTAGAAAGACTTACCATTATTAATAATGAAGATAAACGGGTTGCACAGGCCGTATCGTTATGTTTGCCAAAGATAGCAGAATTTGTGGATCATGCAGCCATGTGTTTGAAACAGCAGGGCCGCCTGTTTTATATCGGTGCAGGAACTTCGGGCAGATTGGGAGTATTGGATGCCAGTGAGTGTCCTCCTACCTATGGTGTAAAGAAAGAGCTTGTGCAGGGCATTATCGCCGGTGGAACGATTGCTTTAACGGATGCGGTAGAAGGTTGTGAAGATGATGAACAACAGGCAGTTGAAGATTTAAAGCAGGTCGGTTTTACCAAGAATGATTGCCTGCTTGGCATTGCAGCCAGTGGCAGAACGCCATATGTGGTGGCAGCTTTACGCTATGCCAAAGAAATCGGTGCATATACCGGTGCATTGAGCTGTTGTCATAAGGCAAAAATATCGGCTTATGCCGAAACAGCAATAGAAGTCATTACCGGCGCTGAAGTAGTCAGCGGTTCTACTCGCATGAAGGCCGGTACGGCACAAAAGATGGTTTTAAATATGATCAGCACTTCGTTAATGATAGCCTTAGGTAAAGTATATAAAAACTATATGGTAGATGTGATGCCAACAAATGAAAAATTATTGCAGCGAGCAAAGCATCTCATCAAATTGACCTGTGATTGTGATGAAAGTTGTGCAGAGCAGCTATTTGAAGCAAGTCATCATAGTGTAAAAGCCGCCATTGTCATGCATAAGCTGAAGCTGTCCTATGAGGAAGCAGAAAAACGCTTAAAAACAAACAACAATTTAAATGAAGTATTATCCGGTAAGTAAAAACACGCTAGAAGCGTGTTTTTATGTGAAGCCTATTAAAAATGCGAATTAACAAGTAACTTTACATAAAGTTATTGGCAACAGATCTTGTCAATGAAAGAGGTGGATTTTATGATTAAAGAGGAAATTCTTGCGATGAGTTGAAAAGACGATGAAATATATAAAACGATTAAAAGGGAAGTTAATTAAAATGCTTTTTTAGTCATTAAAACACCAATGTAGTTCTCATCTGAGTTTTATTCTTACAGAGGCTTGTAACCGGTAAAGTATTTACGGATTATCAGGTTTTCCTATTAGCTTTTTTATCTGGGTTTATCGACCAATATGTGACAAAGTATAAATATACCAAAAAAAAGAAAGGCTCATTTTTGATAAACATAAGAAAAAATGAAAAGATGAGCAAATATTCGTTAGAATAGATAATAGATTTTGATATAGAGCAGGAAGATTTCATAGAATACCTGTTAAAGCATGGTATAACAGTGCAATGGAAAGTAGTTGTATAAAGATCTATGATTTTTACTATACGCTACAATTCTGATAGATAAGCATGTAATTATCACACATCTAGATTGGGTTTTAGCGTTGAATGGTGCTTCATAAAAATCAAAGATGGGGAAGATACCATTTTAAAGCGTTTGTAAAAAGCTAAAGAAGCATTTACATTTCTTTCAAATACAACTACAATAAAGGCAAAGAGGTGAAACATATGATACAGACATATCGAAACCATACTCCACGAATTGATGCCACCTGCTTTGTTGCGGATAATGCGACTATCATTGGTGATGTAACTATGAAAGCAGATGCCAGTGTTTGGTTTGGCAGTGTGATTCGTGGGGATAAAGATCATATTGAAATCGGTGAAGGCAGTAACATTCAAGACAATTGTACGTTACATACCGATCCACAGCATGTATTGACTATAGGAAAACATGTAACGGTGGGTCATAATGCCATTTTGCATGGCTGTCATATTGAGGATGAGGTGTTAATTGGTATGGGTGCCATTATCTTAAATGGTGCTCATATTGGTTCCCATAGTATTATCGGAGCCGGGGCTTTAGTGACAGAACATATGCAGATACCTAAAAACAGTATCGTTGTTGGCTGCCCTGCCAAGGTTATAAAGACAATATCAGCACAACAAATACAGGAAATTCAAGACAATGCTATGCATTATGCACAACTAGGCAAAGAGTATAAGGAGCTAACTATTAAGAAGTCAAGCATTTTTGAAAAAGATTGAAAAAGCATGACAAAAACAAGTGCTAGTAAAAGCACAAAAATTGATCTTTGAAAATTAGATAAAATTGACTAGTAAAGAAAGGTTGGGTCGAATGATTCTCCAGTAAGTTCTAAATGATAAATCACACGTAATAGTTTTTTGACAACATGTGATTGTGCTACACGGTAATTCTTTCCTTCATGAAGCTTTTTATAAAAAAATTTACGAAAAGTTATGTTATGAATAACTAGATATGGAACTGCATTAAAAAGGACATAACGCAATTGAGAAGAACCGTGTTTTACCATTTTGCCTTTATGAGAAGATGTTCCAGATTGGTAAATGGCAGGCTCTACTCCACAAAAAGCGCAAAGCTGTTTAGGATTACTAAATTTTGAG